>JAKAGC010000281.1 GCA_021817755.1 Acidobacteriota bacterium
GTTTCACAGCACTTATGCGCTTGCGATTGGAATAGGGGTTATGTGGCTCGGTTCACGGAATTTCCATTTTATCCGTCTCGCAGTATGGGAAATTTCATTTATATGGCTTTCCAGTCTCGCAATCCCTGTAATATTTAACAGGATGAATTTAACTTCAAAGTGGAAACAACGAATTCGCTTGCTTATAAACTATTTTAACCGGAATTTCTATCAACAGCTTCTTTTTTTTGTATTACCCATTTACTATATGAGTACAACCATCACTTCGTTGAATGTATTCTTTATCATTCTTGTAGCAATTTCCGCCATTCTCTCCACAATGGATATCGTGTATGACCGGTTTATTTCCGTGAAAGCATTTATTATGTCGCTTTTTTTCGCTTTTAATCTATTTGCCTGTATAAATGTTATGCTTCCCATACTCTGGGGCGTACGAGTCGTTCACGCAGTAAGAATAAGTGCAATTTTTGCTTTTTTAGGATTTGCTACCTTTATCTTTAAACTCTCGGAAATCGATAAGAAGAAAAAGAAATTAATCATCTATGCATCGCTTATTATGTTCTTCATTCTTTCTGAATTTGGACGTTCATTTATTCCACCCGCTCCACTAAAACTCGATAAAATGGAATTCGGTCTCGGAATGGATAAAAAACGGCTTCAAATTCTCTCTCCCATTGAAACCCTTCCGCAGGGAAGAAATAGGATTTACGCAATAGCGCACATTAAAGCTCCTTTGAAATTAAAAGAGCAAGTCCGGGTCTGTTGGTATTTAAACGGGAAACAGATTCTTTCAACCACTCATCACCAGATTGAGGGAAAAGGAGAAAAAGGTGGATTCCGGTTGTGGACTTATTTCACATTGAAAAAAGTAGGGGAGGGAACTGTTTTGATGGTTTCAGCAGAGACGCAAGGCGATCAGCTTATCGGGCGTTCTCGCATCTCTTTTTAAAATCCCAATAAATTAGTATTCGTTTTCAGTATGTTGTTGAAGTATCGAATACAATTTCTGTTGTAAATCTTCCGGAATGGAATCCGCAGGGGAAATCCCAGGATCGAATCGCAATCTCATTACTTCGGGGTGAGGTTCCAGTGTTCTTCCTTCCAATAATGAGGCAGAAAGCAATTTTTTCTGTGAAAGCATATATAAAATATGATTAACTCCCGCCGATTCCTGGTTAATTCCACGTTTTACCAGACCTTCAACAGCAAATGGGACCTGGCTTTCTTTATATCCACATTGGCTGGGTTCTATACCGAATACTTTTAGCATCACGATAATACGCCGGCATTTTTCGCAAACCCCACACGGATAAATACGGCCACCCTCTCGATGTGCGGCATGACAGGAAACCTGGTGCTCTTGTATATGCGGATACCTTACCGATAAAATCTTCTGGATCAAAATTTCAGAAAGAGGCCGAAGTATGGAAAATTGACGAATATTCCATTTTTTATCTTCATAATAATGGGTGAGGGCTTCATCGAAATAGAGGCTCTGATCAAAAAGTCCATCATAATGTGTAATTCCCTGGTGGTTGCACACACGAGTGGTATCGTATTCGTCGCCGATAATCAAACGTTGTATTCGCCGTTTTCGCATTAGCGGAATAACACCGAAAAGAAAAACCGCAACCGTCCACAAACGAATAGGGTATTCATCCGCTCGAAAACGGGCGAAATCTTGCCTTACAAAGGGCAGATGTTTAAGCATCCATACAAATACCCGGTCGCAGTTGGTCCAGACGCGACCTGTATTGGGAATATGATCTTTGAAATGACGGTATGCATTAAGTGCAGTAAACCAATGTCTACCGGACTCGTTGACATATAACGGATGAGTTTCCAGTCCCATCTCATTGATTAACGAATAACTCAATAAACTATCTTTTCCACCGCTGGATAGTATACAATGACGGGCCGCATCCATCTCCCATTGGGGAATGGAATCCGGATCCGAGGAATTTATTTCATCCGGAAATTCCAATGTGGCATTCAAATAACTCTCTTTTATTTGAGCTTGTATGTGCGCTGCTTCTCCAATTAGAAAGGGATTATGTTCCAGAAATTTCTTAACATAGATTTCCGTGGCTGTATTATCTGCCATTGCTGTTAGGAATCGTCGATCCGTTTCATCGAAACGTCCATGAAAAATCATGCGATGGCAAAAGAGGCCATAATTCAGTGCCAATTGGGCACCGATAATAGAAGCGAGATTCATGCATACCGGATCATGCCGGTCGAATACTTTTTCTTCATATGTATAAATCAACTCGATTTGATCTTCCTTATCTCCCTGTATGATTCGATAAGGCATTTTTAATCGTTTCGATTCGATGATTACAGGGCCGATTTCAAGACGGTCCCATACAACATACGGCGGAGCTTCATTTTTGGTTTCTATGGTCATCCGATGGAATTCCTCTTAAGATTTTCTTCCTGTTAGGAGGACGACATAGCGATCATTGGGGAGGGAGTTCCGTTTGTGTTCTTCAGTCAAGGCGATTAATCCCGCAGTTGAAGCAGGGATAACGCTAAGTCCTTCGCGTTCGCGAATTAAGCGTGCAAAGGAAATCATTTTTTTATCGGAGGCGTTTCCAGCCCATCCTGAAGTTTCCCGGATAGCATCGAGAATATTATCACCATCGCTGGAATGCCAATTAATTAATGGTTCATTAATTTTTGTTTCGCGTATTTTAGTGGATTCCAGGTCGCTACATGTCGATAAACCCGAAAGGAAGGCGTGGATAATCGGATTCTTTTTATAAGAAGAACCGGCTACTATGCGCGGCATACGGGCTGTTTTACCTCTGCGGTATAGGCTAAGAAAACCCCTATAAACTCCAGCAAGAGTAGTACCGTTAGAAACAGGGGCTGCAACGGCGTAGGGAGCGTCTCTTAATTCGTCATAAATTTCATAAGCGATCTGGCCATATCCTTTTAATTGAAGTGCCGTATTATTTCCACCCGGGTTAGCGTCATACACTTCTTCCATCTCAGAAAACTTAGAGGAAACTTCAACCGCACGTTCGTAATCTCCGGGGACCCGTCGAATTTCAGCACCAAGGCTAATCATTTCTTTAATTCGGCTTGTATGATAAGAATCCGGTATATATATAAAACACTTCAAACCTGCCAGTGAAGCTGCCAGTGCGATCGCAACTCCATAGTTTCCGCAAGTTGCAACCGTGATTGCTTCATATCCGCGACGAAGAGCGTCCATCGCTTGTTTAAATGCGATTCGGTCCTTTTGTGTTCCACTGGGGTTGCTTCCTTCAAATTTCAAAAAAATCTGTCTAAATCCAACCTCGCGCTCGATATTACGTGCCCGAATTAAACTCGTATCACCCACTTGTGAATCGATGATATCTTCATATGCTTCCAATCTCTCCTTTAGAGAGCTTTCCTTATCCAGAATAATTTCCCGTTGGGGTTGGAGCTCCTGCGATACTTCGGTTACTTCACCCGATGCACCATCTATCAGCTCAAGTCCATTCGTTTCTCCTTCGAATCCGTTTCCATTTCCGTTTCCATTTCCATTCATATCATGCCTCCACTATTATATGATTAAATTTGTATATGGGTGTATTGTATTTCAAAAATGTGAAATTATGCCTCATGTATAACCGGAGACTTTCTGTTGTTACGATTCCCGTTTTAAACGGGAATGTACCTCCAGGGTCCTCATCCTGGTCTTGAAGGCTCTTTTTTTGGTTGGTAATGCTTCTACTTGGGGGTTTGTCTTCGTTTGAACGATCGGACATAGTTATGCTACCCCGCCCCTTGCTTGGGTGTTTGCTACACTAAAAATTGATTTCTTAATTTTTTTCATTTATTTCTTCCTATCTAAAATCAATTGTCGCACTAATATATATTAAATTTTATTTCCTGTCAATACTTTTTTTTAAATAATAAAAAATCTTTACCCCTTTATGAAGGGGCGATCGGAGGTCATTTCGAGATCTATTCCTAAAGGAAGAATTATGATAAAGAATCAAAAAACCGGGAATTGTTTTAAATTATTATTTGTAGTATTCTCAATAGCTGGAATTTTTTCACATAGAATGATTGCTATCGATTATTAATTATAAAATGAACGTCTTTCCATCCATCAAGTCAAATCCAAAGCATCAAATATTAAAAATTAATTACAACCTACAACCATTGAAAATAATTTCGCGATGCGCAGAAACCTGATTTAGTAATTCAAATATCCGCGCACCGCGTAAAATCGATCATAAATTATTCATATCGAAGTGCATCTATAGGATTCATTTTTGAAGCTTTCATAGCAGGGTAAAATCCGAAAAATACACCGACTGCCCCGGAGAAGAAAAAGGCTACAAATACCACAAGAGGATCAACAATAATGGACATGTCGATGAGATTTGCAATGATTTTACCTATACCTACACCGGAAAGGATTCCGATTATGCCTCCTAACATACTAAGAATAACTGCTTCTATAAGGAATTGGATTAGAATATCGCCACCACGTGCTCCGATGGCGAGACGAATTCCGATTTCCCTGGTTCTTTCTGTTACGGAGACAAGCATAATATTCATAATTCCGATACCCCCAACCAGGAGAGATACTCCGGCAATCGCACCTAAAACCATGGTCATCATACCGGTAACACTGGTAGCTGTTTCTACGATATCGGTTTGTGAACGAACGACAAAATCATCCTCATCACCAGGTAGAAGTTTATGGGAAGAACGAAGGATACGTTTGATTTCTTCCTGGGCTGCATCCATTTTTTCAGTAGAAACAGCACTGGTCATAATACTGCTGATGTTTTTCCCGTCACTCATTCGGTAAAGTACAGTTGTATAGGGCGAGAGGATCACGTCATCCTGATCCTGTCCACCCATACTCTGACCACGTTCTTTTAAAACCCCAATGACAAGGAATGGGATATTCCGTATTCGTATACGCTGACCAACCGGATCTTCCACACCGAATAATTCTTTTGCAACAGTAGCACCAAGGACTGCCACTTTTCTTCGGGATAGGACATCTCTTTGAGAAACAAATTCTCCTTTACTCAATGCCCACTCCCTAATTTCAAGGTAATTGGGGCTTACTCCTTGTACGGAAGTTGACCAGTTTTTGTCACCTGCGATTACCTGTCCTCCAGCACGAACGACAGGAGAAATATTCTTAAGAAGCATTGCTTCCTGTTGGAGTCGTTTCAAGTCCTCCAGCGTCAAACTTCGGTGGCTGTCGGCTCCGAAACTGACACCACCGGTCCTACGATGTCCCTGGAATATCATCAATAGATTTGAGCCGAGTCCTGAAATCTGTTTTTCGATCGATGCAGATGCACCCTGCCCGATGGATACGAGAGCAATAACAGCTCCAACCCCAATGATAATTCCAAGCACAGTTAATAAGCTTCGCATCCTGTTTTTCATGATGCTTTTAAGTGCGACTTTTATTAGATTCTTCCATTTCATCAGGTATTCTCCTCTTTTTCGCCCAAACCTCTCATGGTTCGTTCGTTTCGAATAGCAGCCAGGTCATTGTCCGCTGACCGCATATTTTTGATGGGTTCATCCTTGATGATAAGGCCATCTCTCAGCATAATGATGCGTTTTGTGTAATCGGCGATATCGTGTTCATGTGTAACCAGGATAATGGTAATCCCTTCGCGGTTGAGAGCCTGGAATACAGACATGACCTCAATGGATGTAACACTGTCGAGGTTTCCGGTAGGTTCGTCCGCCAGGATTATAGCAGGCTGGTTCACCAGGGCACGTGCAATGGCTACTCTCTGTTGCTGTCCACCGGAGAGGCGGTTTGGTTCGTGATCCATTCTATCTTTTAAGCCGACTCGTTCGAGGGCTTCTATTGCTTTTTTTTTGGGGTCCTTAATCCGTCCACCACGATCATAGAGCCAAAGAAGTTCAACGTTTTCCAGTGCTGTTGTTCGAGCTAACAGGTTAAAACCCTTGAAACCGAATCAGTTTTTCTTATTTC
>JAKAGC010000282.1 GCA_021817755.1 Acidobacteriota bacterium
TTATCTTTTGGATACTCATGTATTGCATTTTAGTATCTTCAGCAAGAAGTATCGCCGGAATTTATCGAGTATTTTGATTTGCAGGCAGAAAATGGAAATTTATATGTATCAACTGTTTCGATGTGGGAGATTGCATTATTAAAGAAGAAAGGACGCATTGAAATAGATGATATTCATAGTTGGAAAGAAGAATTAATTCTTAATTTCCCGGCGAAATTTATTGAACCGTCAATATCCGATATGATTGATTCGACCATATTACCGGATTTCCATAAAGATCCATTTGACCGGTTGCTTATTGCTCAAGCTGGAAATATGGGCGCTATCCTTGTAACAAGAGATAAATTGATTTCCAATTATTCTATTAAGACTTTCTGGATTTAGGTTCTATTTTTGAATGGGAATTGTCTTCTTTAAAATGAAATAGATATTTTGCTTAATATTCTTTAATAATCATATTTAGGGGATTGATTTCCTATCTGATTTTAAATAAAATTATTTTATGATAAAAACAATCGAAACAATCTTGCAGACGGTCAGTGATTTTCTGTGGGGGCCCCCGCTTTTGATATTATTATTCGGGACCCATATATTTTTAACCATCCGGCTTCGGTTTATCCAGCGGTATATATTTAAAGCCATAAAGCTTTCTTTTTCTCGTAAACGGGAGGGGGCAGGCGATATCAGTCATTTCGGGGCTTTAACGACAGCTTTGGCAGCAACCATTGGAACGGGGAATATTGTAGGAGTTGCTACGGCGATAGCAGCCGGTGGGCCGGGAGCTGTTTTATGGATGTGGTTAACGGGAGTTTTCGGTATTGCTACGAAATACGGAGAAGCTGTTTTATCTATTAAATACCGCGTAACAAATAGCAATGGGTTTATGTGCGGCGGTCCGATGTATGTGTTGGAGCGAGGATTGAAAAAAAAATGGCTGGGTATTGCGTTTGCCATTTTAACTGCGATTTCTGCCTTTGGAATAGGAAATACGGTTCAAGCGAATTCGATTTCAACGATGGTAAAAGAGACATTTCACATTGAACCGTGGATAACAGGTGCATTTTTAACATTGATAACAGCAATCGTTATCCTGGGTGGGATTAAATCGATCGCAGTAGCATGTGAAAAACTGGTGCCCTTTATGGCTGTTTTTTATATATTGGGAACAGTTATCTTGCTTATCATGAACATTTCAAGTATACCGGCAACTTTTGCACTCATCTGGAAAAGTGCGTTTACGGGTCATGCTGCGGTTGGCGGATTCTTAGGAGCAGGGATGAAAGAAGCGATCCGGTTTGGTGTTGCAAGAGGGTTATTTTCAAATGAATCGGGATTAGGTAGTGCTCCGATTGTGGCTGCTGCAGCTCAGACAAAGAATCCGGTACGTCAAGCACTGGTTTCATCTACAGGGACCTTCTGGGATACGGTTGTGGTATGTGCTTTAACGGGTCTTGTACTAGTGAATTCGGGACTATGGAAGAATGGATTGGATGGCGCGGCATTAACCAAAGCTACTTTTTCGCAATTTACTATTATTGGACCATTGATTCTTGCGGTTGCATTATTCACGTTTGTTTTTTCAACGATTCTCGGTTGGTCTTATTATGGAGAAAAAGCAATCGAGTATTTGATCGGTATTCGTGCTGTCCGTTATTATCGCTGGGTGTGGGTTGCGATGGTAATGGTAGGTTCAGTGGCTTCTATGCCAATGGTCTGGACGTTTGCGGATATCGCGAATGGTTCGATGGCCATACCGAACCTTATTTCTTTGATCTTCTTGAGTGGAGTACTTGTTTCGGAATCAAAAAAATACTTGTGGGATGATAATCTGGATGGGGAAAGTGAACTCATCGAGCAAAAATAAAAGTATGATTTGATAGCTTATTAAAGAATTGAAAAAGAAAGAGGATAACGTATTCCTTTTTTCAATGGAGGAAGTATGGGACTATTTAGCACAGGAAATGAGACTCCAAAGCAGGCACGGGCAAATAATGAAGTCTTAATTAGCCAGATGGATCCGGCACGGAAAGAATATGTAATGGGAAATATTCGCTCAGAGCAACGGCTGGGGTTAGGGTTTTTTATGGGCTTAATTGCTGCTGTTGCAGGTGCAGCCATATGGGCGGCTATATCTGCCGCGACACGTCATCAGATCGGATGGGCTGCGATTGGATTGGGATTCCTTGTGGGGATAGCGGTTCGAATGGGAGGCAAAGGAATCGATAAAATATATGGTGTTATGGGGGCGTTTCTTGCGCTTTTGGGATGTATTCTCGGAAATTTTCTTACGGTTTTAGCGATAACAAATATCGAGAATGGAATATCGGTTGCCCGTTTAATGGAATTAATGTCTTTTCAATTATTCATTGAAATAATGAAAGAGAGTTTCCAGCCGCTTGATATTCTTTTTTATATTCTTGCGATAACGACTGCTTACTCGGCATCGATTCGTAAATTAACGGAGAAAGATCTCCAACCCGGGGGATGAGGAATCGATTTAATTAAGCGGTTATTTTTTTGTCTTCTTTTTCCTGGTAGAATAACTTGAATCGGAAAGATGATGAGTGCTGTCTTCATTTGGAGTATTAGAAAGATTTTCACCTGAAATTCCAGGTTCTGAAGTTTTAATTGGGATAAAATTATAGTTCTTAAAATAATCTTCAATATCGATATAAATAACGTATTTTTCCTCGGTATTTGAGGTGAGTTGGGTATCCGTATCGTCTTCAAATTCATCGGAATTGTACATTAATGCTATCTCTGCTGCTTCTGCTATGTCTTCATCTTCGTTTTCCAAAAGTTGTGTGAGAAATTCTTCTGCTTCGGCATTGTTAATAAAGGGAGCGGCACTAATGGCGCTCCGTAAGAGCATATTATCTTCCTGGGGAGAAGACAAAATATCTTTAATGACGGGCCAGGCTTCTTTTACGCCTGCATTCCCGGCAGCGCAGACTGCTTCATATACTATTTCGGGGTTGGAGCTTTCCAGGGATTCCAGAATTTGCTTTTTATATCCTTTTACATATCCCATACCGAAGATTGCAGAGAGTATCCATTCTTCATCATCACTTTCATATGCTCTTTTAATCGCATTTTTATGCCATTGCATGGGGGAGCAAACATCGGCTTCGAGGATACGGCGGCGTAATGTTTTCGGAAGTTTAATATCGTAATAAAAGTCCCTAAGAGTTTTTTTAATTTCATAGAATTTTTTCTCAGAAAAAAATTGTTGTTGCGATTCATAGAATCCGTTGATGCCATTAAATTGAAGAGCAGGTCCGAAAGCTTCAACAGCTATACAGCGTAGTTCTTCCGATTCTTCATCATCATGGAGTATATCCAGCAAAACATCCGCCATTTCATCATTCAAAACTTTTTCTTCGGCAGCCAGCTTCGCGGCAGTTAATCGCTCTTTCCTGGAAGCTTCTTTATCCGACAACATATCCCGAATTTTTGAAGCAGCATCATCGGGCCACTGGGATGGAGAAATTTCATATAATTTGTCGATATCCATTTGAACTCCTTTTCATCCGATTAAAGACATCTTAAAATGGTTTTTACTACAAATTCCATCCGGATAATTGAAATACGAAATTGAAAATCCGGATAGAGAATTTTTATGGGGTCGATTTTAATCTGTTTCATTCGTAACAAGTATGGATAGGTAATATGATTCTTCTTTCTCTTAGAAAAAAAGAAATTAAGATTATCATCGAGATTACTGTTTTTTTAAAGCGGCTTTGATAAAATCGAAAATATCGCCGTCAAGGACACGTACGGTATTACCTGTTTCCAGGTTTGTTCGATGATCTTTGATGTTCTGGTAAGGATGGAGAACATAAGACCGGATTTGATGTCCCCATGCAATTTCGCCTTTTTCATTTTCCATTCGATCCTTTTCTTTTAATTTTTTTCTCATCTCGAGATCGAATAATTTGGCGCGGAGCATACGCATGGCTTGCTCCTTGTTTTGATGCTGGGAACGTTCGCTCTGACATTGTGCGACGGTGTTGGTGGGAATATGAGTAATACGGACGGCGGAATCGGTGGTGTTGACGTGCTGGCCACCTTTACCTGAGGCGCGGTATGTATCTATACGTAAATCGGTAGGATTAATTTCGATTGCAATGGAGTCATCGACTTCGGGATAAACAAATACGGCAGCAAAAGAAGTGTGTCGACGTTTATTGGCATCAAATGGAGAGATGCGAACCAAACGATGAACACCTACTTCTTGCTTCAAATACCCATATGCATAATCTCCGTCGAATTTAACGGTAACACTTTTTATTCCTGCCTCTTCACCGGCCAATAATTCAACGATTTCAACTTTATATCCTTCCCGTTCTCCGAATCTTAAATACATACGTAAGAGCATTTCTGCCCAATCCTGGCTTTCGGTTCCCCCTGCTCCGGGATGGATACTTAAAAACGCATTGGTATCATCCTGGTCACCGCTAAGATAATTCCTGATCTCGGCTTCATCCACGAGTTTTTCAAAGTGTATGATTTCACGTTCCATTTCTTCTGCTAATGAAGGGTCTTCATCGATTAGCGAGAAATAGGCTTCGATATCACCAAGGGTACGGTCAAATTGCTCACCGATTTTTAAATCCCCCGTAAGAATCTTTTTCTCTTTCATTATTTCAGCGGATTTTTTTGGATTATTCCAGATTGAAGAATCGGCGAGAAGTGTTTCCAGTTCAGAAATACGGACCTTTTTGGAGTCGAGTTTTAGAAAACGCTTTAAATCCTGGGCTTTCACACGCAATTCTTCATATTTATTCTTTAATTCGATTATTTCCATGTGAGTAATTGTATATCGAAATTTAAATCCAGTCAAGTTTCATAGGAGGTTCTTTCGGAGAAGGGTCCTGTATCGATGGCTTCTCCTGAATAAATGGTAGAAAGAGTTATAAATTCAGAGATGAAATTGGGTTTAAAAAACACCTTTTAATACATCGATGGCATAATTGACTTTACCGAAAGGAGCAGAGACCTGGATACCCTGTACATACTGTTTAATTTGTTGGATCATACTACAGGCAATATCGATTCCTTCTTTTAAAGCAGCCTCTTTTGTTTTTGCCGCGCGCATGCGTTCGATGATTTCCTTGGGGACTGTAACCCCGGGTACTTCATTATTCATAAACTCGGCATTTCGTAAACTGATTAATGGCCATATACCTGCGATAATCGGAATTTTAATTAGTTTGATTCTATCTAAAAATTCAAGGAGTTTGTTCACATCGAAAACGGGTTGGGTGATGGCAAAATTAGCACCTGCATTTATTTTTAACCCAAAGCGTTTGATTTCTGTTTCCTGGTCTATTGCGCAGGGGTTCAAACCGACACCGATGACATAACCGGTAGGTTTTCCAATGGGGTTTCCACCAAGATCAACCCCGTGATTGAGATTATTGACCATACTGGTTAATCCGATCGAATCGACGTCGAAAACGGCTGTGGCATCCGGGAAATCTCCCATTTTGGGAGGATCGCCTGTAATGAGTAATAGATTTTTTATTCCCACTGCATCCAATCCGAGCATATCGGACATCATCCCTAGTAAGTTCCGGTCCCTGCATGTATAATGGAGAACAGCTTCAATGTTTGCTTGCTGCTGGATAAGAATAGATAGATGTTGGGCACTCATGCGAGTAAGTGCCCTGGGCCCATCGGGAATATTAACGGCATCGACATTGTTTTGTTTCAATAGAGCAGCGGACTCGATGATTCGTTGTGGATCGCAGCCGCGGGGAGGTGTAATTTCAACGGTAGTGACAAATTCATTGTTAGCGAGTTTTCTTCCCCATAAAGAGCGTTGGATTAAGGGAACAGGTTCTGTTTTTTCCGTTTTTTCATCGGATGTAGAGAAAGAAAACAATTGTTTTTGTGGGATGATCGAAGCAATGGCTTTTCGCATCGCTTTTATATGCTTTTCATTGGTTCCGCAGCAG
>JAKAGC010000283.1 GCA_021817755.1 Acidobacteriota bacterium
GCATATTTTGAAAGATTTTCATGATCGAATTTTTCATGAAAAATCTTTCTCCAAAGATGCAGGAAATCACTTAATTTTGGAATCGCATCGACTTCATCGAAAAGAAGTATAATTTTCTTATTTTTATCGAGGGGGCAAAAGTTTTTCAGAAATCGATAAAAATTCATAGAGGGTGAAAAATTCTCCCATTTTTCATTATCACTTTTATGAAAATCGAGAGACAATTGGCTACAAAATTCATTCATTACCCATGAGTAAAAATGCTCTTCAGTTTCCGGCATCAACTGGAAATCAATATATATTATATAGTGGGCACTTAATTCATTTCTGAGCTGCATTAAAAATGTTGTTTTTCCACTTTGTCTGGAGCCTGTAATGCACCAGTAGTCACCTTGTTTTATTCCTTTTATAACATTTTCCAACTCTTCATTCCTGGAAATGATTATGAATTTATCACGTATAGGATCGAGAGAGCCATTAAACCTAAATGGATTTTCAGACATCTAGTTTCCCCTTTTCTAACGCTGATTTACATTTATATTTGGCCAATATTGCTATCCTATTCATCATATATCCATAATAGTAGAATCAATGTTTATTGTCAAGTTGAATGGCGAATAATCAACAATTCTTATTTTAGAAAAGCTAATGAATAAAATAATTTCTTATATCCTCTCCGGGAGTCCAAATGGGATATGATAGGAAAATCTATTGAAACTGATTGTGATTGCATTGCAAAAATTCTTCTGCTGTCATGATGATGATATCTGATAACTTATAATCTTTTTTATTTCTTGTCACAAGATAATTAATATGGCTTGCTCTTGCTGCATAATACTGAATGGCATCCTCGAAATCCGTAAACCCTGAAGTGAGGGCCATATCGATTATTCTTTCATTCACAGGGACTATACTGACTAATAGTTTTATTTTGAGTAATTTTTTAATAGCCTGCTCTTTTCCTAATTGCTTACAAAGGATATAATAAAGATTGGCGAAAATAATAGGAGAAACATAGGCTTTAATACTTGATTGCTCCGCTAAAGAAAACAAACGAGCCGCGTGTTTATAAAAAGGCTCTCTCTTACTTAGAAAGTCCAGTATGATATCTGTATCGACAAATAATTCAACCATTGGGGGTTACCTATATTTCTGAATTAAATATTCAGCATAAACATCATTCAAATTGATATCCTCTTTTAGATGTATAATCCCTGATAATTCTTTGACTAAAGGGGAGTATTGTATTTCTTTATCTTTTTTTTGATGGGATAACGAATTAAAATACTTTTCCACAATTCCGGATAAGCTCATATTCATTTTCTTTGCATAATGCTTGGCTTCTTCGATTGCATCTTTATCCAATTTGAGAGTCAGTTTTGCATCCATTATTAACCTCCATACATAAAATGTTATACGTACAAAATATATTGTTACTTTACGTATTTGTCAAGTAATATTTTTAAATATTTCTCATTATTATAAAAAGAACTTATTTTAATAGTCACTGAAATTGACCGGATTGGAATATGAAAACAATGAGGTAAATAGGTTTCAAAAAATGGTCTATTGATGCAAGATTTGAGGTACTTCAATGGGCCTATTGGAAATCTATTAGTAAAGGACAATCTATATCAATAGGCCACTTGATTTTTACTAAAAAAAATGATATATCTATCTGAAAGTAACTAATGAGAAAACAAAATCTATTTCCTGTTATAACACTCCTTGCGATTCAATTCCTTCTTATATTCCAGGAATCGATTCTGAGCCAGGTTCTCTGCTATAAAGATAATGAACCGACTGCCCTAGAAATTGCGGTGGGTGATTTTAAATGCTCCTGCGCTACTACTTGCTCCAATCATCAACTGCCAATTACTGAGCATGAAACTTCTGAATTATGTAACCCGCTTACCTGTACAGATCAACCGGTAAACAGTTCCTGGCTGACTCGAATAATTTCTCCAACTTCTTTTCAAATTGAAATTATTACAATTCCCAACTTCAATTCTTTTTTAAATATTATCTTAAATTCTCGTTTATCACTTGAAATTCCAACAATATACGAATTAATGAAACGAGCTACTAAATTTCTACCGGAAATATTAACTCCGACAACAAACGCTCCTCTGCGTTGTTGATTAATCCTCCGTATCCTATTCTCCACTGAACAGTAAAAAACTATTTTCAGTGTAAAAGATTATACTTTATATTTTTATTTACGGAGGACGAAATGAAATCATGCATTACTAAAGGGTTTCTTATGGTTGCCCTAACCTGTCTTATGGGTTTCACCTTTTTAAATGGGGACACATCTGGGGATAAATCGGCATTCACTCTGGATCAACTAATAGGGTTGGCTGAGCAAAATAATCTGCAAATTAAAGTTTCAGAACTGGACAAAAAAATTGCAGTGGAAGAATATAAGGGATTGCGTTCCTTTGAAAACCCGGAATTAGAATACTCTAAAGGACAGGGTGAACCTGAAGAAGAAGCTCATGAGAAAAAAACAATTTGGGGATGGAGTGCAAAATGGTCTATTCCAAACCCCTTCTATAGATATTATTTTTTAAAATCAAAACGGGGAAATATATCTGAGGCAGGAAGCCTAACAGATATTGAAAAGAATGAAACAATACGGGAAGTTAAAACCTATTTCTATAAGATTGAATTATCTTCAAAATTAAAATCATTGTGGGAAGAAAAATCCCGAATTTTAGAAGAAATTTACAATATTACCAAGGTAAAAGTTGAATTAGGAGAATCAAAAGAAATTGATTCTCTGCGAGCTTCGATGGAAGTACAAAAAAATATTGCGAAAGGTTTTAGTATGGATAAAACAATTTCGACTGAAAGGCATGCGTTGCGCGAATTATTGGATTTCAAAATACCTGCCAATTTCACATTAAGCAAAGAGTGGTTAGATGAACAAGCGAAAGAATCTTTAACAATTGGGCCTCTCCCTTTTGAAAATACCACAATAATCAACAATGCTCCTTCTGTACGTCTTGAAGCTTCCCGGGCAGAAAGAGAAAAAGCAAACCTTTCTGCTTCACGGCTGTCACTGATTGAATCAATCGATTTTTTCGGTGAACAAGGAAAAGAACTGGATGGGAAATTATGGAAAGTTGGTGTGGGAATTTCTATTCCTTTATTTAATTGGAAAAAAGCAGAAGTTCGAGAAGCAAAATACTTAACAGAAAAAGCAACTATCCAATTAAACCAGGCAAAAAAACACCTAATTTCAGAAATCCTGCGAATTTCTTCAGAGATGCAAATACTGTTAAAACAAATCGAAACATTTAAAACCTCTATCCTTGAAGTTGGAAAACAAAACCTTGAAATTTCTCAAAAGCTTTACAAAGAAGGAGAAATTCCGATGATGGTTTTACTGGATGCCCAGGATAGCTACTTCGAGACGATTGGGAATTATTATGAAGCGATAACGGAATGGTATATTCTAAGAGCAGAATATGATGCTCTTTTTGGAGGCAATTAATGAACAGATTACTCAAATATATAACTCTATCAATTCTTATTATAAGCAGTATTTTATTAATTCAGTGTGGAAGTAACACTAAAAGCAATGGAGAGGAAACTGTGGGACAAGGACCAGAATCAGGGGGGTTACGTTCCCTCTCTATTTCACCTGAAATGGTTCAAAAATGGAACCTAAAATTTGCTTTCCCTGAACAGCGTGAATATGTTGAAAAAATAACATTAAATGGTGTTTTAAAAGGAAACAATGAAACGACATTTCTTATTACCCCTCGGGTTTGCGGCATTGTTTCGGAAATAAAAAAAGATGTGGGAGATTTAGTAGAAAAAGGAGATGTTCTTTGCGTTCTAAATTCCTCTGAGCTACTGGACATTAAAACGAAATATATTAAAGCTCTGGGCGATTTCAAAATGAAAAAAGAAAATTTTGAACGCGGTAAAAACCTTATTAAAATTAAAGGACTTGAACAAAAAGAACTAACATCGAGAGAAACAGATTATAAATCAGCGATGGCGGACCTTTTCTCCCTGGAATCGGAATTGATATCGGTTGGATATGACAAAATCTCCCTCCAAAGAATAAAAGAAGCATTACAACAGGATGATACATCTAAAATAAGTGCTTTTCTTACTCCTGATTACAAAATTCTTTCTCCTATCAAAGGAAAAATCATATCACGTGATTTAAATCTGGGAGAACGGGTGGATGAAAATAAAAACATATATGAGGTCTCGAATACGAGCAAACTACTGGTAATATTGGATGCGAATGAAAAAGACCTTGAAAACATCGAAAAAAACAAAGAACTTATTGTTACTACAGATGTTTATGGGGGAGTAATATTCAAAGGTTATGTACAGGTAATAATGGAAAAAATCGACCCGGTACTTCGGACGATTAAAGTGAGGGGTATTATCGATAACGAAGAAGGCCGTTTGAAACCGGAGATGTTTGTTAAAGGGATGCTGGAGAAAAGACTAAAAGAATCACGAGTTGGAATTGGAGCGAATGCATTGGTAAAAATCTCAGGTATCGATGGCGTTTTTGTAAAAGAGGGAGATAAATTCAAATTTAAACCGGTTGAAATCCTGGCTATTGACTCAGTGGGTAATGCATTCGTAAATGGTTTGTCCACCAAAGATAATGTTGTGGTGGAGGGTGCTTTTTACCTGAAATCAGAGTTCATGGTGCAGGATGAAGAAGGAGAATAAAAATGCTGGAACGAATTGTCTCCTGGACTTTAAAACATCGAACCCTGGTTATTGCCATATTGATCTTTATTTTGGGTTTGGGTATTTATTCTCTTGTTAATCTTCACATAGATGCGTTCCCGGATGTTACCAACATCCAGGTGGAGATCGTTTCGACAGCACCGGGTCTTTCGCCACTGGAGATCGAAAAATTTGTCACAACTCCTATCGAAATGACAATGCGTGGCCTGCCTGATCTGGTACAAATGCGATCTGTTGTGAAATTCGGTATTTCTGTAGTTACGCTGGTTTTTAAAGACGATATGGATATTTATTTCGCACGTGAACAGGTTTTCCAACACCTGGTGGAAGCTGAAAAAGAAATGCCTTCCGGGGTAGAAACGGAAATGGGGCCTGTTGCAACTGCAATGGGTGAAATATTTCACTATACTTTAGAAGGAAAACGCCCATCTGATAAAGATGAAGAAGTAAAGTACCTGACTGAGCTTCGCACGATCCAGGATTGGCTGGTTTCTCCGATATTCAAAAACATCCGGGGAGTAAATGAAGTGAATTCCTTTGGCGGATATGTAAAACAATACCAGGTTGTAACAGACCCGGACAAACTTTTGAAGTACTCACTCTCGATCCTGGATGTTTATGACGCATTGGAAAATAACAATGAAAATGTAGGGGGAAGCGTAATCGAAAAGGATTTCGAGCAATCGATCATCCGTGGGATCGGGTTAATACGATCAGCAGAAGATATTGGTAATATTGCTTTGAAAACGGAAAACGGATCTCCTGTTCTTATAAAGAATGTAGCTGAAATCATATTAGGGCAGAACCTGCGCCAGGGAGCTGCTTTAAAAAACGGAGAAGAAACAGTGGGCGGAGTGGTTATGATGCTGCGAGGCGAAAACACTCTGGATGTGGTTCACGATATCCAGGATAGAGTGAAAGAAATAAACAGTAGTAATATTCTTCCAAATGGAATAAAAATTGTTCCCTATTATGAAAGATCGGAAATAATCAAAGACTCAATCGGAACAGCTACAAAAGCATTGAGCGAAGGAGCACTACTGGTAATGGTGATTCTCTTTTTGTTCTTGCGTCATCTTCGCGGGGCATTAATCGTAATTCTGGCATTACCGCTGTCGCTTCTTCTTACGTTTACAGTAATGAAACATATTGGCCTGGATGCGAACCTGATGTCATTGGGAGGTCTGGCGATATCGA
>JAKAGC010000284.1 GCA_021817755.1 Acidobacteriota bacterium
TCCGATCTTCTTGTGAGTCTCAATGGATTACAAGTGAAGAGATGCGCAATTACAGCCACAGCCTCCGTGGAGAATATTCAGCTATATTAGCAGGAGTTAATACCATTCTTAAAGATGATCCGATGTTAACTATTCGGGACAATTTCTGGAATAGTAAAAAACTAACCCGTGTTGTACTGGATACCAATAATCAGCTTATAAATCATGAGTTAAAAATCTTTAAGAATAGAGATCAATTCCCACTAGTTATTTTTTCTTCCAACACTTCCAAAAACCAAGAAAAAAATCCCAATGCCGATTATCATTACTTTATTTCAACCGAACCTGGACATCCCGGTTTAAATTTACTTGAAATCCTCAAAAAATTATATGAAATGGGTATTGCATCTGTTTTAGTTGAAGGTGGTGGAGCTTTAATTAATTCCTTCTTAGTATCCGGTAATTTTGATGAAATTCTTTTGTTTTCATCCTATTCACTTATCGGTGGCAAAGATAGTATTCAATTACATGCTACAGGTTCAAGCGTTAAATCGCCTATAATATTTGAAAATCCGGAAATTGTTTCTTTTAAAAGCGGGTACATTTTTCAAGCAAACAAAAACCTGGGAGATGGTTTTAAAAAGGAATAGAAATGTTTACCGGTATTGTACTTACTCTTGGAAAACTGGTTGGACTTGAAAAGAAAAATCCAATCACACTTACACTGAACATAAGCCTTCCGCAAAATGTTAAAATCGGCGATTCGGTTAGCGTAAACGGAGCATGCTTAACTGTTATTTCAATCGAAAATAATACATATAAATTCAATGTTAGCAATGAAACTTTACAATTATCTAATCTTGGAGATATTGTACGTGGAAATTTTGTAAATATAGAACTCCCTTTGACTTTAACGGATTTTCTAGGAGGGCATCTGGTGAGTGGTCACCTCGACGGGGTAGCCAGAGTTAAATCAATACAAGCACACGGTCATAGTACAACATTTTCATTCATCTATCAGAATAAAGAATGGCGCAAGTTTCTTATTTATAAAGGTTCAGTTACTATAAATGGAATAAGTCTTACTATTAGTGACGTTAAAGATACTTCATTTTCGGTTGAAGTTATACCTCATACATTAGCTACCACCAATCTTCAATATATTAAGGTAGGCGAAAGAATAAATTTGGAACTTGATTTAATCGGAAAATATTTATATAATCTAGGAATGATTGCGGGACGTTTTCCGATTACAGATCAATCAAGGAGACAGGCATTAAATATGGAATTTCCTTCCTGGAATGAATAAAATAAAATGATATCTTAAGGAAAAAGAAAATGACACAGAAAAATAAACATCTTATTACAGTACCTGAAGCCGTAGAATATATCAGACAAGGGAAAATGATTATAATAGTCGACGATGAAGATAGAGAGAATGAAGGCGATTTAATGATCGCTTCCGAAAAAGTAACCCCGGAAGCAATTAATTTTATGGCAACACATGGGAAAGGATTAATATGTGTTTCATTAACAGAAAAAAGAAGTGAAGAATTAGACTTGCCATTAATGGTTGGTGTTAATACATCTCATTATGAAACCCCCTTTACAGTTTCAGTAGATGCTAAAGACGGGACCACGACAGGTATATCTGCATTTGACAGAGCAATCACAGTAAAAGCATTAATTGATCCAAAAACTTCCCCTTCTGATTTAGCAAGACCAGGACATATTTTCCCTCTTCGCGCAAAAAACGGCGGAGTTCTGGTTCGAGCTGGTCAAACAGAAGCATCCCTTGATCTCTCCAAAATCGCAGGCCTCAATCCCTCAGGTGTCATTTGCGAAATCATGAAAGATGACGGTACAATGGCGCGGATGCCTGATCTGGAAAAATTTTATGAGACTTTTGGCATTCCAATCATCACGATTGAGGAAATAATAAAATATCGAGTACAGGAAGAGGTATTGGTCGAATTGGAATCCGAAGCAGATCTGCCAACCCAATATGGTAAATTCCGTATTAAAGCATTTGTAGATCGAATTAATAATGAAACTCATATAGCCCTTGTTTACGGTGATATCTCTACGGATGAACCGGTATTGGTCCGAGTTCACTCTCAATGCCTAACCGGTGATACTTTCGGTTCTTTAAAATGTGACTGTGGTAAACAACTTCAAATTGCCATGGATATGATCTCTAAAGATAAAAAAGGAGTTATATTATATCTTTTAAACCAGGAAGGCCGTGGGATTGGTCTGGTAAACAAAATTCGCGCTTATCGATTACAGGATGATGAAGGTCTCGACACTGTAGAAGCCAACCTTAAACTTGGATTTAAAGAAGATCAACGAGATTATGGAATTGGTGCGCAAATTCTCCGTCTATTAGGACTGAAACGGCTAAGACTCTTAACCAATAACCCTGCCAAATATATAGCTCTTTCCGGATATGGTATCGAAATTGTCGAGCGTGTTCCTATGGAAGCTGACTACGGAAAAGAAAACATTAAGTACATGAAAACAAAAAAAGAAAAAATGGGGCATCTTTTAACTAAAGTATAGCAACTAAATTGTTTTTAAGATATTTGAGTAAGGAATACCGGTATAATATGTATGGTATTTCTTACAGGGAGGAATAATGAGATTTATTAAGGAAGATTATGTCAACTCCCGGTAAAGACGAAACCGATTTTTTATTCTTATTAGCATAATTATAATTATCGGAATTTTCATTTTTGTTAAGATGTCCGATAAACCAGGTGAAGAAAAAAACGAACCCCAAACTCCTATCAATTCCGGAATAACACCTCAGACAGTTTCCTCCCAACAAGAAGCAAAAATAAAGGATTTGCCCGCTTTAATTTCAATGACTAGAAAATCAATAGGATTAATAAAAACCTATGACCGTGAAAATAATCCTATTGCAGTAGGAACAGGATTTTTTGTTTCGGGTAACGGTAGAATGATTACTAACCGGCATGTGTTCCAGGATTCGGATCACGCCGAGGTACAATGTCAAAGTGGTAAATTTCCGGTCCAAGGAGTTATAGCAGAAGACTCCAATTACGACATTGTACTTTTATCTATCGATATGGGTGATAAGACTGTTACACCATTAAAATTTAACAATGATTTCCCACAAGTCGGAGAAAAAGTTGTTGTTATCGGAAACCCAATGGGACTTGAAGCAACTGTTTCCGATGGATTGGTTTCTGCTATTCGTGAAATTGATCCTTATGGTAGAGTAATCCAGATTACCTGTCCTATTTCCCCTGGATCTAGCGGAAGCCCGATACTAAATTTAAAGGGTGAAGTTCTTGGCGTTGCTACATTTCAATTACAAGAGGGACAAAATCTTAATTTTGCCATTCCAATTATGCGAGCCCGCCCTTTAGTAGCTCAAAAAGGGAAATTGGATTCTATAACAAAAATTAATTTCGGAGGCTCTACTTTAGTTGATTCCGTTGCTGATCCTTTTGAAAAAGGTAGAATTTTAGTTGATAGAAAGGAATACGCCGGCGCAATTAATTTTTTCAAACAAGCAACCCAGAAAAACCCTTCGAATGCAGAAGCATATTACTATCTTGGTTTATGCTATAAAGAAATTCATTCCTACTTCGACGCAGTTGCTCCTCTAAAAAAAGCCATTGAACTCGATTCAAGTTACGCTGAAGCTTATTGTCAGCTCGGTATTACACATACATTCCTTAACCAACAAACAGAAGCTATTTCAGCACTTCATCGAGCAATAGAATTGAAACCCGATTATGATGAAGCAATGCTTCATCTTGGAATTGCCTATTTTTCGAATAAACAATATGATGCCTCAATTAAGGTGCTTGAACGAGCTCTCTCTATTTACCCCAATAACGATCAAGCTTATTTATTTTTGGGGCATAATTATATACGAACCGAACAATACGAAAAAGCAATTCGAGTTTACAAGGAACATCTTGAAATCAAAGATGATTCAATAGAAGGATACCTCGGTCTAGGTTTTGCTTACGCAGGAGTTGAAAACTGGAAACTGGCAATCGTTACTCTTAATAAAGCAATTGTTATCGATCCTCAGAGACCGGAAGCCCACTACTTACTTGGTTTCATGCATCTTGGAAATGATGATCTCGAATCCGCGCAATTGGAACTCAGGATTCTTCAAAATATTAAAAATGCCAATAAATTCGCAAGTGATCTTTCTAGTGCAATAAGCAATTACCGCTATTATAAACAAAAATCCCAATACCGATATCAATACTAATATAGCATATCCATAATATAAATGGGATTTTCCAAACCAATTATTCGGCTATTCCATATTATCAAATAGTTTTCGTTTAATAAATATTCCCCAAAACGCTTTATAATAAACATTATATAGCATTCATCTCTTTCAAAATTCCAATAAAACCTTTCTCCCACAAAAAATCTATTAATATCACACTAATAAATAAGATATTTGTAAACTGGAAACGACCGACCTTAAATAGCAAAACATATATTTGATAATAACGTACTAAGATAAAATTAATAAAAAAGTAATCAGATAGTTGACAAATTTTTAAACTTGAATTATTATATTTGTGTCAATGAGATTTGACAGATAAAAAAATTAAAGAGTTACCAATAGATAATGGAGGTGTAACATGACTATATTCAGATGGTCACCGATGCAAGACCGAGACAAAAAAGCCCCTTATTATGGCAATTATTATAATGAAGACGAATGTGACTGCGGATGCGATACTTTTGACTCCTGGAATCCATCCACGGATATTTACAACACCAAAGATAGTTTGGTTTTCTTAGTAGAGTTACCCGGTGTAAGCAAAGAAGAAGTAAATATTGAAATTAAAGAAGGTATTCTTGTTATTAGTGGACACAGAAAGCGGGAAAGCGAATACGAAAACGCTAAAATCTACACGAATGAACGTTGTAATGGGAAATTTTACCGGGCATTCCGATTACCAAAAGATATAGATTCAGAAAAAGTAGAAGCAACCATGAAAGATGGTATATTGGAACTTAAGCTTGGAAAACATGAAGAACAAAAGCCAAAGCAAATCAAGATTGATGTTCAATAAAATTTAGAATAATTAATAAAAAAAAATAGGAGGTATAAAATGACAATATCACGTTGGAAACCCTTTGGAGACATCGTCTCTTTGCATGACAGAGTAAACCGTTTATTCGAGGATGAATTCTTGAGAGAAAAACCGAAGAATTCCGGTTCTTTCGATTCCTGGTACCCCACAACAGATATTCTCGAAACCAAAGACGAATATGTATTTAAAATGGAAGTCCCAGGATTAAAAAAAGATGAGATAAATGTGGAATTTCACAACAATATACTAACCATTCGCGGTGAAAAGAAAGAGAATGTGGAAATTAAAAAAGAAGATTATCACAGGATCGAAAGTTTTACCGGAAGCTTTTCCCGGTCTTTCACATTACCGAAAAACGTAGACACGGAAAAAATCAATGCTTCCATGAAAGACGGCATCCTTGAGTTAAAGATTGCCAAAGCAGAAGAAATGAAAGCAAAAGCGATTCCTATCAACGTTAGATAATTAATTCAATGGGGCGGCCAGGGGGCTTTTTTAAAAAGCCGCCCCCTGGACCCCCGAAAAATTTCTATTCCAAAAACATTAAAATCAGATAAAAAAATATCCCCAATAATACTATAATAATCAGGATATCTTTATTTTATCGCTGTTATTACTTTGCTACCGGGAATAGATGCTGGATTCGTAAACAATCCAAGTTCCATTGATTTATAAAGAAGGAAAACACCTAAAAGGAATACAAAAACCAGTAGCAACTTATATAATTTCTTTTTATTATTATATTCTTCAAATGAAGCAGTCAATCCACCAAATATCGATATGGATATAAAAAATAATCACCAAAGTAAAAGATTAAGCCACTGCGGGATAATT
>JAKAGC010000285.1 GCA_021817755.1 Acidobacteriota bacterium
TCTTGATACAACACGAGCTGATCGAATTGGAGCTTATGGATATTCTAATGCGCAAACTCCAAATATCGATTTCCTCGCTCGAAATGGTGTAATGTTCAGTAATTGTCATAGCCCTGCTCCATTAACGTTGAGCGCCCATTGCTCTATCTTTACAGGTAAATACCCCATTTCACACCAGGTACGTGATAATGGGACCTATACTCTGCCGGCAAGTAATGTTACGTTAGCAGAATCGATGAAAGGAGCAGGTTATTATACTTATGCAGTACTTGCGGCGTATGTTTTAGCTAATCCTTTTGGATTAAACCGGGGTTTCGATGAATATGACGATTCGCTTAATTCCCACACTTTGTATTCCAATATTGAATCGGAAATCCCGGCTCCCCAGGTTTATGAGAAATTTTCAAGCTGGTTCGAATCCAATTATAATAAATCTTTTTTTGCATGGGTTCATTTTTATGATCCCCATATTCCATATCATGCCCCGGCTCAATTTGCCGACAAATTCCCGAAAGATATGACAGGCAGCTATGATGCTGAGGTTTCCTTTATGGATTTTTATATCGGAAAGATTATTCAATCTCTTCGTGAAAAGGGAATTCTTGAAAAAACCCTTATCGTTCTTGCAGGAGATCATGGAGAAGCTTTCGGAGAACACCAGGAATTGGGGCACGGGATTTTTTGTTATGAAGAGAGTCTTAGAGTTCCTCTCATTTTTTATAACAACGGATTACTTAAGAAATCATTTAATATAAATGCGCCTGTCGATCTTATCGATATCACACCGACCATTCATGAACTTTACCATTTCCCCGTGCTTGAAAATATCGATGGAAAGAGTCTTGTTTCATATTTATCAGGTGAAAAAAAAGATGACGATCGAATTCTGTATTTTGAAAGTATGCATGGCAGGGATGACCGGAATTGGGCACCTTTAATGGGCATTATACATGGTAATTATAAATATATTTCCTTACCTGAACCGGAGTTATATGACCTTGGTATGGATAAAACGGAAAAAAGTAACCTATTCTTGAAAAAAAATCGCATGGCTCGCGATATGGATAAACAATTAATGGAGTTAGTCGCTTCAGTGGGAGCCAGAGGAAGTAAAGATGATGGATCAGCTCGTAGGCAGCTTACTGAGAAAGACAAATCCCATCTTCAATCTCTGGGTTATATATCTTCATTTTCGAATAAAAACTCTACGGGAGTATTGGATCCGAAAAAAGGAATTCTTATCGAGAATAAAGTGAAAGATATTCTTGTAATAATTTCCAGGGGAGATACCCAAACTGCCCGCACTCAGATAGATGAATTGAAAAAATCATATCCCGAGCTTTTAAAAATGCCGTTTTATTATGACATGATGCACCGGTTTTATGTACAGGTCAATGATCCGGTGCAGGTGATGAATACCTTAAATGAAGCCATCTCTCTCTTTCCAAAAGATGAACGGTTTGGAATTCTGTATGTTTTGGAGCTCGCCAACCGCGGGAAAGAAGATGAAGCAAGAAAAAAATGTCTGGAACTCATTTCTTCAGATCCAAGAATGACACGTGCCTATCTTACTCTCGCTGAAATGGAAGAACGGCAGAAGAATTTGGACAGTGCGATCGAATATTACGGAAAGGCACTGGAAATAGAACCAAGAAATATAGCGATAAAAATACGGTATGCCGATTTACTCATGAATAAAAAAGATTTTTCCAGGGCCCTTCAGATATATGATGAACTTACTGGAACTCCTGAACTGGATACAAATCCTGAACTTCTCTATAAAATAGCGGTTGCTCATTTTCAGACAGGGATGGTCGATCGAGCAGAAAGTATGCTAAAGCAGGCTATTGAAGTCCAACCCAAAGGAAAATATTATTTAATGTATGCACTGGTTTTAGCAAAAAGCAAACGTTTGAGAGAAGCACTTGAGAATATTGATATCGTATTAAGCCGTTACCTGTCGGAGCTAACACCAGAGCAAGCTGCGGTGGCACAAAAAGCAGCCCAGGCATGGAGAATGCAATAAAAAGTTTTTTTATGTTATAATATTCAAATATAGAAACTCTGTTACCTGCTATAGTGGTAACATGGTTGATATAAAAGGAGGTATTTGTAATGAGTCGAAAAAGGTATTTATTAGTGGGTTTAATGTTATTGGGATTTGGAGCAGGGCTTTTCAGCGGAGTATTTATTTGGGGAACTGAAAAAAAAGAAGAAAAAAAAAGCGAAATTTATAAAATATCGGATGATATGTTTTACAGACAGACCCGTTTTATCATGACAAAGGAAGAAGAAGAGATTTATAAACATCTGACGGATAATGCTTCCAGGATAGAATTTATTGATTCTTTCTGGAAGAAACGGGATCCTGATCCATCCACTGATGAAAATGAGAATAGAATCGAATATGAAAGCCGGATTGCATACGCGAATAAATGGTTTAATGAAGTCGGAAGAGGGCATGGATGGGATACCGAAAGAGGACGAATTCTTTTGATACTTGGGTTCCCGGATCGAAGAGAATGGGGTGATGCAGCGCAAACATCTCTTGGTTTTCTTACCACATCAAAACGTGTCCCCATGGAAGTATGGTATTATCAGCAATACGGTTTAACCCTGGTATTCCAGGATGCAGATGATACAGGGCGTTTTCGTTTAAGAGAAATCCCCTCAAATCTTCAAACTGCTATGGATTTAACAAAGTTCACTCTTGATTTGAGAGATAAAGCCAAAATTAAAAATGCTTTCAAATTCAATGTTTCATATAATGAAGGGAAATTCGATATTAAAGTTCCAACAAAAAAGGTAAACTTTGAAGAAAAAGATGGGAAAATGCATGCAAATTTTGAAATCATTGTCTATGTTTATCTTGAGAGTAAGAAGATAGACGAATTAAAATCCATTTCTACTTTAAATTTTGAGAAAGAAGAATTATTAAATATGAAAAATCTGGAATTTTCGTTCCCCTATGTAATGAAGGAAAAAGGAAAGTATTATTTCGATATCGTAGTAGAAGATAAATATGCTTTTGCCAAATACAGGAATTTTATGACAATAAAGAACAAATAAAATGGATGCAGTATCGAAAGAAATCATAGAAGTACTACTTAACTTATACTCGGGTAATTGCCACCTGATATATTTTGGTTTGACTCCATTTAAAAATCTTTAGGACTAGAACGTATTGCTCAGAAGTAGATTTTCATTATATTCGTTCATGGTAGGATTGCAATTCAAAATTCAGCTTAATAATATTCTTTTACTTGACAGATATATATACCTATTGTAATATAAGTCAATGATGCAGGAAAATTCCGTTAAACTGGTTCAATTGCCGATTCCCGATGTTTATGATATTGTAAAAAATAGCAGCATTCCTCTTGCTGCTTCATATTTAAAAGCGTATATCAAATCAAATGAATCAAAAGATCACGCAATCCAAAATGAACTGATTTCCATTATTAATTCCTCTCTTGCAAAAAACGGAGGAGATGAGGCAATATTGAAATGGTTGTCTTCTCAGGAAACAAATGTGGCTGGGTTCACATCCTATATGTGGAATATCGAACGCAGCCAATACATAGCTAAAAAACTCAAAGAAATACGCCCGGATATTCAAATTGTCTTCGGTGGCCCTGAAATTTATCCGGGTCAACCTGTAATGGACAATCCCAATATCGATACATTTGTAATAGGGGAGGGAGAAGTTCTTTTCTCCCAATATCTGAATGATCTTTCAAACCATAAGAAATTACAAAGAATTTACAAATCTGATATACCGCTAAATCTGGAAACCCTTCCAAACCCATACCTTGAAGGTGTACTTACACCTGCGAAAGGTGATTCGATTTACCTGGAAACGTTGCGTGGGTGTCCTTATCCTTGTAAGTTTTGCTTTTATTCAAAATCTCACTCCAATTTACGATATTTTTCGACAGAACATCTCGCCCCTTTGTTTGAGTTGGGGCATAAAAATAATGTATCTGAAATATATCTTATGGATCCTTCTTTTAATGTGGCACCAGGACTTATTGATCGGTTAAAAACAATAGCCAGACTAAATAAAACATCTATTCCGATTCATACTGAAATGCGATTAGAATCGGTAACCCCTGAAATTGCGGATTTAATGAAAGCGGCTGGCTTTATATCTGTGGAAGTGGGATTACAAACGACAAATAAAAAATCTCTGGATGCGATTAAACGGTCGTGGAATAAAAAGAAATTCATAGAGGGAGCTCAAATTTTAAGAGAACGCGGTATTGAGGCTAAAACAGGTGTGATACTTGGATTACCTCATGATACACCTGAAAGTTTTCAAAAAACCATCGATTTCCTTATCGATCTGGATTTACATTATTCAATGGAAATCTATTTTTTATCTATGTTGCCGGGAACCGTACTTCGAGAAGAAGCGCAGAATTATGGAATGACTTTTATGTCTCAGCCACCGTATTATGTAACTGAAACGCCTCACTTTACTTCAAATGATTTTAAGTATTCCATAGAATTGATCGAGCAAAAGTTGGAAGCTGAATTTTTTCCGCCTGTTATTCCACGATTTATAAATAGTGAAGAAGGGTTTATTCATTATATTGATTTGCGAAAAGCCGAAAACAAAAGTGTTGATGGTTTTCTTGCAAATACCCATCAAATCGGGAATCAGTTAACAATTAGGGTGGATGACTCCATAGATAAAAGAGAATTGAAAAAAATCGGAATTAAGCTTCTTGAAACCAATCCTTTTACCTTATTTCAGATCGTTATAGAGAGTGGACGTATTCCTGAAGAAAAAGAGTGGAAAGAGGTTTCCGATTGTTTTTTTAATTCGCATCATTATTATAACCGGTTACATTATTTTAAAATAGATAATCAGGAGCGTTTTAGTGTTCGTTTTTTTCATCTCGTATCCGATATAAAATTATTGGATTCTTATTTTTATGACTCGCAATACTGTGATCCTATTTTATTATATTCAAATCAATTGATAAACAAAACCAAAGGTCGAGAATTGCTTAAGCAAAATCCGTTTCTCCTTATTGAAAACAATATTCCTTCTGATGAATTGAACAAGCTAAAGCGGTTGTATTCCGGGTATGAAAATTATATATTTTTTAAAATAATAAATTAAAGGAATTTTTTATAGATAATTGGGGAAAAATAGTGAAAGGAGTATGGGGAATTTCATATAAAATTTATAGTTCTAAAAAAAAATCCGAAGGCGTATAATTGATATACAGGAGGAAAAATGAAATACATGAGAATATCTATTTTAATGGTGCTTGTATTAGGATTAACTATTATAAGTTTGAATTCAATTGAGAAAGCGAGTCAAACCGCTACGGATACGAGCTTTAAAGTAATGACCTTTAATGTTCGTAATGCCAATTCCAATGATGGTGTAAATAATTGGGATGCCGGTAACAGAAAACAACGAGCCTTTGATATTATTGGGGCAGCTAACCCGGATATTATTTGTGTTCAGGAAGCAATAGACGGAACTTATGGAAAACAAGTCACTGATCTTCAGAACCTCGAGGGATACAAATGGTATGGAGTTGGAAGAGATGATGGACAAGCACAGGGAGAACGGGAAGGAATTATGTATAAATATTCCCGCTTTACACTGCAAAATCAAGGGCAATTCTGGATAAGCTGGACACCGGATACACCGGGAACAACTTTCGCTACATCATGCATGAATCCGAGCTGGGATAATGGCAATGCGAGAATGGCCACCTGGGTAATTCTTAAAGATGCATTGACAGGGAAAAGCATTTTTGTCCTAAATCAGCATTGGGCGGTTGCAGAAGAAACTCAAACGCTTACTCCAAACGAGATACGGGCGCAAATCAATAAATTAAGGCAAGGACTCCCTATTATAACAACTGGGGATTTTAATATG
>JAKAGC010000286.1 GCA_021817755.1 Acidobacteriota bacterium
TTTCGGGTGCGAACTCTTTTCTATCCCTCATCAGGGATTTATCGAGCTGGAAGAATTCTATAATTCCCTGGAGTTGCTCAGCCTGGGAGCTAAATTCTTCAGCAGTCGAAGCCATCTCTTCGGAAGCTGAGGCATTTTGTTGAGTAACGGTGTCGAGTTGTTGAAGGGCTTTGGAAATCTGTTGTGCTCCAAGTCGTTGTTCATTACTCGCTGCGCTGATTTCCTGGACAAGATCGGAAGTTTTCCGTATATCTGGAACGAGTTTTTGTAGCTTTTGTCCGGCGACATCAGCGATGTTCATGCTGGAATTGGCGAGGGTGGTAATTTCAGCAGCAGCGTTTTGAGAGCGTTCAGCCAGTTTCCGAACTTCTGAGGCGACAACGGCGAATCCTTTTCCGTGTTCTCCGGCGCGTGCGGCTTCAATAGCGGCATTTAAGGCAAGGAGGTTTGTTTGTCGAGCAATTTCCTGGATTACAGAGATTTTTTGAGCGATTTCTTTCATGGCACCAACTGTTTCTACTACGGATTGACCGCTTTCTTCGGCATCACGGGCGGCTTTTGTCGCTATTTTTTCGGTTTGAGCAGCATTGTCGGCATTCTGTTGGATATTGGCGCCCATTTGTTCCATGGAAGAAGAGACTTCTTCGGCGGCAGCAGCCTGCTCGGAAGAACCTTGAGATACTGCCTGTGCAGTTGAATTCAACTGTTGACTACCGGATGCCACCTGGGCGGATACTCCTTTTATATCGAGTACGATGCTGCTTAAACTGTCTATTACTCGGTTCAAACCGGTTTTAATCTCATTGAAATCTCCGCGAAATTCCTCTTCGATTGGAGGAGGAATCTGTCCCTTACTGAGCGATGCAAGATTACGAGAAGCAATCTTAATGGGTTGAGTTACTCCTTCCAGCATTTCATTGATTCCCTCAATAATACGCCCATAATCGCCTTTGTATCTGGAAACATCTCCACGGATTGTTAAATTACCATTTTTGGAAGCATCAGATAGTTTTCCAATATCCTGGATGACTTCTTTTAATTTATCAGTCATCTCTTTCATTGAGGTAAGTAACTGGCCAATTTCATCTCCCCTGTTAACTGCAATATCAACCGAAATATCTCCATTCGCAATTTTTCGTGAAACAGAAATCAACTCATTAATTGGGCGATTGATTGAACGAGTGATAATAATGGCCAAAATACCAGACAATATGAATGCAACAATAAGAAGTGTTACTGCCCAGGTTTGGGTGTTCTGACGAACCAAATCATATTCTTTATCAGCAGAAATGGTTTCAGCTTTCAAAGATTCGACTATATTTTGAAGAGGAAGAGTTGCAGCACTTCTCGCTTCGTCAATTTCTTCATCTATCACTTGTATTTCTTTGTAAACACCAAGCACTGATTCTGAATTTTTTAAAGCGTTCTTTTTTTCAAGAATAGGAATCAATTTCTTTTCGATTATCTCAAGGTATTTATCATACCGAATAAGAAATTCATCTTTCCAGGCTATTTCTTTCTCGGTATCCGCTACCTTACTTACTTTATCTTTTAGCCCTTGTGCTTCGCTTTTTATTTTCTCAAAATCACTTTTTGTTTTTTTTAGATCTTCATTGATAATACCATCGGCAACAATTGAGTAAACTCCAGAAACTTGTCTTTCAATGTCAAGTATCTGCGTAACATGATCTGTTCTAGCAGCTCCATTATCCTGTATTTTGCCAAGAGTTTCGATTCTCGAAAGTGTAAACAGAGCAGTAATTATGAAGATAATCAGCACAAGCATAAAACTTCCGGTTAATTTTATTCCAATTTTAAGATTCTTTATACTCATTTTTTCTCCTCCAGTTATAAAGATTTTTCTTGCATTTCAGATGTAGTCCCAATATCGCCGGATAACTCCTGAACTTGTGATTGAGAATTGTTTACTATTGTCAATTCACTAAGAGAAAATACTTTATTAATATCCAAAATGATAATAAACTCATTATTTTTCTTTCCCATACCGTTAATAAACGAAGTATCCAGGTGTGTCCCAATACGAGGGGGAGGTTCTATCTCATGCATTTCTAGCTCGATAACCTCCCGAACAGAATCCACCATTGCTCCCAGGACGGTTAATTCATCATCGATTTTTATTTCAACAATAATAATACACGTATCAATGGTTTGATCCGTTTTTGTCATACCGAATTTTAGCCTCATATCCACAACCGGGACAACTCTTCCCCGGAGGTTGATAACTCCGCATAAGAAATCGGGAGATTTAGGCACTTTGGTTACGCGTGAATATTCGAGAACCTCCCGTACCCTGGAAATCTCTATAGCAAATATTTCTTTATCCAGGATAAATGATAAATACTGGTTTGTATCCATTATGGGCGTTTCGTCCATTTCAGCCTCCAATTAGCATTCATATTTTATTATAGAAAAAGCCAATTTTAAACTAGAAAACTCTCAACATGTGAGATCAGATGCTTTCGGTTTGAGATTCCATGGATACGGCTATCCGTGTGACATCAAGAATTAATGCCACAGTTCCATCTCCAAGAATAGTTGCACCGGAAATACCCTCTGCATCCCGGTACACTTTACCAAGCGATTTGATAACCGTTTGATGTTTACCGATAACCTCATCTACAACGATACCGACTTTTTTATTTTCAACTTCAACAATAACAATTTGCTGGATAAAGGGTTTCTCCCCTTTAAAAAGGAAGTAATCCCGTAAATCGATATAAGGAACGATTCGTCCACGAATCGTGATAATATCACGTCCATGTGTTTTTTTGCGATCATCTCGAGTCAATTCGACGATTTCTTCAACAGCGGAAAGAGGTATAATATAATTTTCTTTTCCAACCTGTATCATTAATCCATCAATAATTGCGAGAGTGAGTGGAATTTGAAGGGTCATACGGGTTCCGCTTCCTTTCCGGCTTTTTACTAAAACAGTTCCGCGCAGGGCTTCGATATTCTTTTTTATAATATCCATTCCAACACCTCTGCCTGAAATACTGGTTAATTCTTTTGCAGTTGAGAAACCGGGTTCAAATAGAATATTGAAGAGTTGGGTTTCGGAAATTTCGACTCCCGGTTTAAGTAATCCTCTCTCTATTGCACGGGTCTTTACTGCGTCGAGATCTATTCCTGCGCCATCATCTTCAATATCGATTATAACTTTTGCCCCGGAATACTCAGCAGAAAGCCGGATAGTTCCCACCGGATTCTTTCCCAATTGTTCTCTTTGTTTCGGAAGTTCAATGCCATGATCGATACAGTTTCGTATAATATGGAGTAGTGGGTCCGTTAGACGTTCGATTACGGTTTTATCCAGTTCAGTTTCTCCACCTTCGGTAACCAGTTCGACCTTTTTTTGGAGTTCGTCGGAGAGATCGCGCACAAGTCGGGTAAAACGAGAAAAAGTAGTACTAATCTGGATCATACGGATACTCATCGCATTGTCGCGTAAATCCCAGATAAGCCGTTCTGCTTCTTCTGCAATAGAAATTAATTCTGGATCATCGCATTCATTTGCAACCTGACTTAAACGAGCCTGCATTGTTACCAATTCTCCCACCAGGTTTACCAGTTTATCGGCTTTTTCAGCAGGAACCCGAAGAGTGGAAAGGATTTCCTCATGGTGACGTTTCTTTCGGAGTTCACGGACATGTTCTTGTTCGACAAGAGCGGATTCTACTTTATCCACATCCACGATCCCTTTTTCTACAAGCATTTCTCCGAAGAATTTTTTTGATGCAAGGATATCTTTCATATCCTCAATACTTAAATCCCCTCGTTCAACCATGATATAACCGAGTTTTTTATAATCCGCTTCATCATGTGGTGAACTGCCGTCATCAATTATATCGATTGAGATTTGAGCATAATCCTCAACAAAAATAAAAATATCCCGAATGGCGTTTTTGCTTTTGGAAGTAGTAAGTAGAATATCCCAGCTCATATAGCATTGATCGGTTTCAAGCTCTTCAATTACTGGAATATTCATAACATGAGCGACTGTTCGGCATGTTCCCAGTTTATGCAATTCATTAAACAACATGAGGATATCGCCACCTCTTTCTTCGAAATCCGGTTCGGGTATGAACCGGATACGGTAAGTGAATTCTTTCCCTTCTTCCTCGGCGATAATTGGGGGTGTTTGTTTTATTTCTTCTTGAATTTCTTTGGAAGTGGGCGAAATCTCTGAAGTAGAAGGTTTGAGTTTTTCAATATCCTCAACTATTTTTAATTTTCGATTTTTTAGCTCTTCGTCTCCTTCGTTCGGATTAAACATTAATTTGATTATATCAATAGAAGCCAATCCGATATCTACCAATTCGCGAGTCACAGGTATTTTCCCGTTTCGAACCATATCGAATGCATTTTCAACCTCGTGGGTAAATTCCGAAATTTCATCAAATCCGAACATGGCCCCGGAACCTTTGATGGTATGAAGTGCACGAAAAATTTTCTTTACCAGACCATCATCGGATTTGTTTTTTTCCAATTCCAGTAAAGATGTTTCCAGTTCTTCCAGTAAATCCCGTGCTTCCTCTTGAAATAATTCACTATGTTCATTTGCGATAATAATAACCTCTTATATTATTTACAGAAATATCAGTGGGCATGAAGGACGTCTCCTTTTTCTCCCTTCATCCAGAAGCAATGAGTCATTTTTGCTATGGGGCATGATAACTGTCTGTATAATCCCAGGATTCTTGCTACATCTGCTACTGCCTCAGGAGTTCTATCATCCAGGATAAATACCTTTTTCTTCGCCTCTGAACTTCGGTGTGAAGCGCACATTAACTGGAAGAATGAGAAGTCCACAGCTTCTACCTTGCCAAATCGAATCAATATATGGTTTCCTTTTGAAATAGCCTTAATAAGCACTTCTTTTATCTTTTCTGCGTTTTCATGGATTAATTGGCCTCCGATTGTCACAACAATCTTTTTGCCTTCTTTCTTTATTTCCGTATCGATCATATTGTCACCTCTTTACCGGGACGATTATTCTATGTTTACCCATCCGATACGGTATCTTATAATCTAAATCCGTTTTATGGGTCCGATCGTCCTATTAATATTTTTCAAAATCTCTATCATCTTCATCCGAAGAAGCTGAAAGGTTTAAGTCTATTCCTTTCAAAGATTTATTATTTGGATTGGTATCAGTTTCATTTTTTACTGTTGAAGCTGTCACAATTTGTCGGTGTTTATATGGTGTTCGAATGACTTTCGCATTTTTTTTATAATAAGTATTGGAAGTAGACATATTATCAAGTTTGAAATAATCGACAGCGCTTTTAAGTTGTTCCGCTTGAGCAGACAGTTCTTCGGCAGTTGATGCGAGTTGTTCGGAAGCCCCGGCATTTTGTTGAATCACTGTATCCAGTTGTTGAATGGCTTTGTTTATCTGGTTAACACCGATACGTTGTTCATTACTTGCAGCATTAATTTCCTGAACCAATTCAGCGGTTTTCTTAATATCGGGAATCAGTTTTTCCAGTTTTTGTCCGGCGGTTTCAGCAATTTTTACACTTGAATGGGCCAGTTGCGTAATTTCCGCAGCGGAGTTCTGAGTTCTGTTTGCCAGTTTACCAACTTCGGAAGCAACTACAGCGAAACCTTTTCCGTGTTCTCCTGCCCTGGCTGCTTCGATCGCAGCATTAAGGGCAAGAAGATTGGTTTGCCTTGCGATTTCCTGGATTATTGCAATTTTTTGAGCAATATCCTTCATTGCGCCAACTGCTTCCATTACGGATTGCCCACTATCTTCAGCATCTTGAGCTGCTTTTAATGCAATTCGCTCGGTTTGAACTGCATTATCGGCATTTTGTTGAATATTTGCTCCCATTTGCTCCATTGAAGAGGATACTTCTTCTGCTGCGGCGGCT
>JAKAGC010000287.1:0-4039 GCA_021817755.1 Acidobacteriota bacterium
TTCCGGTTTCAACCCATTTCCTCGCTTTCTACTTTATTCTTACCCCAATATGGCTCATTTCTTCTTGAGATCGATAATACCCTTGATATTCCTTCATTATTTGCTCCTATTTCTTACCAGATTCTCGGTCACACCCAGGAAAGCCAAAATATCACCCTCGATTCGTTCGAATTACCCATAGAGGAAGCATTAGGTGCTTGGGAAAGTGTATTTGAACCACTATTCCCCACTCATTCTAAACAAACCGTTGAAGAAGTCCCCCCTGTTCCTTATTATACATCACCCAATACCCGGCGTCCCCTACAAAAATACGCAAAACCCCGTGCACTGGTTACTATATTTCCAGGCTCCAATTGTGAGTATGAAACCCAGGCTGCATTTCAAAAATTCGGAGCCATTGCCAATACCTTTGTTTTTCGAAATCTCACACCTTCTCATATTCATCAATCCCTCGAAGAACTGGCTCTCCAAATTCAACAGTCTCAAATCGTTGTTATTCCCGGAGGTTTTAGTGCCGGTGATGAACCGGACGGCTCCGGTAAATTTATAGCCGCTGTATTTCGTAATCCTAATGTCAGTCAGGCAGTCATGGAACTGTTAAACAAACGTGATGGATTGATGTTGGGCATTTGCAATGGATTTCAAGCTCTTATCAAATTGGGTCTCGTTCCATATGGCGAGATTCGTGATATACATGAAGATAGTCCCACATTGACCTTTAATGGTGCCGGGAGATATGTATCCCGGATGGTACGAACCCGAATACAATCTTCATTATCTCCCTGGTTTATCCATCATCAACCCGGACAAATTCACATTATCCCTTCCGCACACGGAGAGGGCAGGTTTATTGCTCCCCCTCAGATCATCACAAGCTTATTTGCTGCCGGACAGGTAGCCACACAGTATGTCGATCCTCAAGGTAATCCCACCATGCATCCGTCATACAATCCCAATGCATCCATGAATGCCATAGAAGGCATCACCAGTCCGGACGGCCGTGTACTTGGAAAGATGGGACATACTGAGCGTATCACCCCTTATGTCGCCAAAAATGTTCCAGGTGATAAAGATCAAAAACTATTTAAATCCGGCATCGATTATTTTTCCTAACCCTATAAATAATAAAAAGTTTTACGGGGGTCCAGGGGGCGGTTTTACAAAATAGCCCCCTGGTGCTGAGTGGAGGTAAAATGGTGAATATATTTCCTTTAGCCGATAAATTAAGACCAATGGATCTCAATTCCTTTGTCGGCCAGGAGCATCTTGTAGGCAAAGGAAAGATTATCCGCACATATATCGAAAATAACCGTCTCAACTCATTAATATTCTGGGGTCCTCCCGGAACAGGAAAAACAACACTTTCTCGGATCATTGTTAAAGAGATGCAGTTACCCGCACTCGAATTTTCAGCAGCCGTTTCGAAGTTACAAGATGCCAGAGAGATCATGCAGCGAGCAGCTATAGAGCGGCAACAGACTCAAAAACCCCTTGTATTATTTGTCGATGAGATTCATCATTTCAATAAAAGTGCACAGGATGCTTTTTTACCTTATGTTGAACGTGGAGATATCATTTTATTAGGCACCACAACCGAGAATCCTGCTTATAAGATGAATCGTGCGTTATTATCGCGATTAAAAGTACTTGAGTTTTATCCTTTAAAAGAAAACCAATTACGGCTTTTAATTCAGCGCAGCCTGGAAATAGTCAAGCAGGAAACCCAAAAAGAAATTCAATTCTCTCCACTTGTAGAAAATATCTTATTGAATTATAGCCAGGGGGATGCCCGGCGTATGTTGAATCTTGTCGAAATGGTTGTCAATGTATATCAACCCGGTGAAGAGATTACACCCGAACGACTATTGGAAATTATACAGGCCAATATCGGATCATATGATCGAACAGGTGATGACCGGTATCAGCTTATTTCTGCATTTCACAAAAGTGTCAGAAATTCAGACCTTGATGCTGCCTTGTTCTGGTTATACCGAATGATGGAAGGAGGAGAAGATCCTCTTTTCATATTAAGGCGAATGATACGGGTTTGTGTAGAGGATATCGGATTAGCTGATCCCCAGGCTTTGGATGTTTGTTTAAGAGCCAAAGAGGCTTTTGAGTATCTCGGCTCACCTGAGGGAAATTTATTTTTAACTCAAGCTGCTGTTTATATAGCTACTGCACCTAAGAGTAATTCTTTATATAAAGCAGATAAGAGGTTGAAGGAAATCGTAGAAAAGTACAAATCCGCTCCCGTTCCCTGGCACATTATTAATCCCTCCAATTTTTTAGCTGCTCGAAGTGGTGCCGGTAAAGGCTATTTATATGCTCATGATTTCAAGGAGAAGACCACCACCATGAGTACCATGCCCGTTGGAGTAGAAGAGCAGCAGTTTTTTATACCCAATGACATGGGGTTTGAGAAGAAAATCAAGGATCGTATTCAATATTGGGAAAAAGTAAAGCAGTCATTAAAGGAAAGGGAATCAAATAACGAATAAGTTATCAAATTGGTACTTTTTTTTAATTGAAAACTTTTTCTCATTCTTTTATAATTTCACCGGTTGCAATCATAAATTTGAAAATAGGAGAATTATATGAGGAAATATATCAAATTACTCACCCCAATTATGATGATAATCATATTAGTTCTGTTCGTAAGCTGCCAGAAAAAAGCATCGGAAGAGGTTGGACCTGGCAAGATTACAGGAAATATCTACCAGAATGAATTCTTCGGTATGTCCATCACATTTCCTAAAAACTGGGTTATCCTTGACAAAGCCCAAATGGACTCTGTTATGAAAATGGGTGAAGGACAATCCCAAGAGAAATACTCCGATTTACAGAAAAAAGATATGGAAAACAGAAGTGTATATATGCTCTTTCTTTTTCGTCATTCGCTTCTTTATCCGGTTCAATTTAATTCCAACTTTTTATCGCTTGCAGAACGGGTTAAAACCTTTAATACTATTAAAACAGGTGGGGATTATCTTAAGATTATAATAGACCCCATAAGTGCTATGCCCGAAAATACAGTATCTCCTATTTCCACAACTCTTATAAACGGTGTCGAATTCTATACTGCTAAGACCTTGAATAAAACAATGGAGATGTCTATCAGCCAGAAAATGTTTTGCATTGTAAAAAAAGGATATGCGATTTTCTTTGCTCTTTCCTATGTTGATGAAAATGAAGGAATCGAATTGGAAAAAATCATGAATTCTATTAAATTTAATATCTAAGACGATCCAATAATTCGATCGTACAAATACATTTTAACTCGAAACACAGTTCCAATAATATTTTTATCATACTTATTTATAATAAATTATCACTCCCAATTTCGACACTTCATATCCATTCTCAATCCGGAATGAAATGAAACGATACACATTTCCTTATTACCCATCAAATCTTGTTTTTTAATCACCCCCCCAGTAAATCGTCTCCGATTGAATCGATTCGTTACACATATCACGAATCTTTTATTATTAGGCATTTTTGAACTGTAAAAATCTTTTTTTAAAAAAGGATATGTAACGAATCTTTCCATTCATTTTTTATTCCCGAAACAGCAATTAATCCGCCAAATCATTTATTACTCCTCATTTTCAGATATTTTTCTTATTTGGCATTCACTTTGCTATATTAGGTTTCATGAAATAAATATTGAAAGTAAAATTTTAACTTTGGAGGATTTTTTAAATGACTATTCATTATCAAATGAAAAAAAATGGTGTGAAGCAAATCTTCTCAGTTTTGCTGCTCATCGTTGCCGTAACCTTCCTATGTAACAATCTTTGGTCCGCAGTATCTCCTGTAGACTTTCCTACCGTGGCCAATGCCAGTTCGAGACTCACGTACCAGATCGGGTACAGTTACCTCTATTCATGGAATATCGATATGACATCCCGTGCTAAAACTCAGGCATACCAGGGAACCGCAACTACAACCGGATTGACAACTCAAACAAATAATGCTTATTTGCGTGCTACAGTCAGGATAACACCTCTTTCCTATTCCGATACAACCGGATATA
>JAKAGC010000287.1:4049-5884 GCA_021817755.1 Acidobacteriota bacterium
TACATTCTACCGCACCGATCAGTATGGAACAATGCTAACCACTACAAATTCTGCATTACTGACCGAATTACAACGTCCCGTTTACTTTTACCAGCTTCCCGACGGGCGTATAACCTCATTCTATGCTTATGCAAGCGAAGATGTTTCTGCTTTGAACATAAAACGTGGTATTATCTCTTCTTTTCATACAATTTTGTATAACAGTGGTGTAGAATGTTATGCCCCCGCCCCTGAACAGGATGTATGCGGAAGTGCTTCAACAACCAGTTACGCTTCTGTTAGCGATAGTTCATACCTCACTGTTACCCGCACCAAAACCGAAGCCAGTTACGCTGTATTACCCGGAACAGAAGGTGTTTCTCCTGTGGCTGATATTTCGTTGAATGAAAAAGCTGTTTCCAAATTCAATCTCTCTTCAAAAGTACTTGATTTAGTAACCATTGATTCCAAGTATGCCAGTACTGAACAAGATAAACTTATATATCCTGCTGAAGGCTCCGGTACATGGTCCGATGCATTTGGAAAATCTACTCTCACTCTCACTGGAACGTATACCAACCCTCCCTCCTATACATTTTCTGCTTACATTCAGCAATCACTAACTGCTACTGATTTTGAAATTGAAGATGAAGTATTAATACCCATTATTCCAATCGAAAGGGATCCTGTCGATGATCCTTCCGGGCTTCTCCCCGAAACCAATAATAAACGTATGCTAACCCTTGCTTCAATTAAAGAAGAATTGGAAAACGGAACCCTCGATGCTTCCTATGTTCCCTCCGTTATCCAGGCTCTCAGCCGTTCCAAGTCACCTGAAGCCCAGGAAATTATGGCCAAACAAATTGCATTAAATGAAAAGTATGATATGCAGCTTAGAGGGCAGGCTATTATTGCATTGGGGTTAACTTCAAAACCCACCGAAATAGCAATCAATACACTCGAAACTTTTAGTAATAACATCGATCATCCTCTCTTTCAACAAGCGATACTCATGCTTGGTGCTGTTACAAAGAATTATTCCAAAATCAACCCTTCCTATGCTGCCAATATTGTTAAAAACATTGAAACAAAACTTTTAAACACATTTAATGAAACCAATATCGATCTCTATCTCGAATCTCTCGGAAATGCAGCTTCTCCATCCTCTGTAGAAGTCGTAGCACAATATTTGACTCATTCTTCTCCAACCATCCGTTTCGATGCCGTAACAGTAATGGGGAGAATTAACACTCCTGAAGCCATCAACTACCTCCAGGATGTCGTCAAATTCGAAAATGAAAGCGAAATTCGACAGGTTGCTTTAAGTATTATTAAAAAATGTAATCTACTCGATGATGATAAATATGCCCCTCAGATAACTCTAAATAATAATTTCTGGAATGCCGAATACAAAATCGGTAAGGGTGATGTATACGGAAAAATCTTTTTTGATGCCAGAATTAATTGGGATGGTGGATCTAATAATTTCATGATTTCCGGAAATGCTGAAGCTATCGCATATGCATGGTCCAAGAGTGTCAGCCTTGTTAAAGGGTATGCTGTCAGTAATGTCGAAACTGTGGACGGAGTACTTAAACGTAAGTTTACTGCCAAAGCATATATTTTAGGAAATGTAGTTGCCTCTATCGAAAAATACCTCACCTGCGGTCAAACTTATAGCGGTACCCTCTGGTCTCAATCATTAACCTTTCTTAACATGTCATATAGCTTCTATCCATATGGTATTAAAGTTACGGTCGGTGTCGAAGTTGCAGGAAGTGCCAGCATTACCTATAATTATGGATACTATGCTTGCAATGCGCCAATAACTACAAAAGCATACGTCACCGTTACGC
>JAKAGC010000288.1 GCA_021817755.1 Acidobacteriota bacterium
AAGCATTTGATTATTTTAAACAAGCAAAGGAACAGGATACCGCCAATACCCAATTAAAAATACTGGAACAGAAATTGAATAAATTAAAAGGAGACCTGGAAAAACGAACCGGTAAACCTATCGGCGGTGATACGCCTCCGGCTGCGGAAATGTCAGCTGCTCCGAAAGTGGAACCGGTGAAAGAAGCGCCGAAACCTGCACAGCAAAATCTCCCTTATAATGCACGTAAACCGTTACAGGATGCATTAAACCAGTTCAGGTCCATGGAAAATAATTTAGAGCAGTTACAAAACCCCGATGATTCGATGACTGCTTCTTTGATTTCCCGGATATCAAACAGCCTGACATCCTGTCAACAGTACCTTGATGACGCCAAAAAGGAAGTCTCAAAAGCAGGAATGGAATCCCACCCGGAAATCGAAAAATTGGCAGCAGACCTGGCGGATATAGGTGTACGCTTTGCGGATGCTAAGCGAAAAGCAGATGATAAGAATGCAGCAGGTACTGCAAAAGCAGAAGAAGTAATTGCCGATTGCGACGGATTAAAAGCTGAATACGAACGCCTCCGTTCTGCACTGGATAAATGTGGTATGCTTTATTTTAATGAACTCGAACCTCTTAAAGAACATATTATCGCCATCGAAGAATTTGAGAAAAACCAATTACCGGATATTACCCAAAAACTATCTAATTTTGAAAGTAAATATGGCAAATCACGGGATGAAATCAATAAAAATGCCAATGACGCAGGTTATACCGGAGTCACCAGTGCAGCAGACGGATGGTCGATGCTGACCGATAAGATCAAGGTTATTCCTGAAACCAGAAACAAAATGGCTGAAGAGATTATAAACCGTATGGAAGGTCAATTATCCAATTTAAAAAATACCTCGGATTTTCATCGGTTACAGCAGCACAACGCACTACGGGAATGGTTGAAAATGGCAGAGCGGTACAATGGGGAAAATCAGAAAGTTGTGCAGATGAAAAATAGCCTCGAAGCAAAATTAAAAACCGACTTAGAGGAATTTAATGTCCAGATAGATAAACGGTCATGGCCCGGGAATTCGACTGATATTAATTCCGATGCCGCTTTAAAATACTTCAATCAAAGTAGTGATTGGTTTAAACCTCCTCATGCAGGAAAAGTACTCGGAGTAGCTATTCATGGTGATTGGTCTGTCCAGGAACGCGATATTCTGGGTAATCCCGTAATGTATGGAATACCTGTTTTCGTAGCGGTTGTGATGGATGAAGAAAAAGAAACCGGTCTTGCCAGGGTGTATGATTTAACATTACGGAACATGGAAAAGCAGGGGGCTGTGCCTGAACCTCCTTTCACCAGTGACACGGTTGGCAGTAGTTATTATATCCGTGCAGAAAAAATCCATTAATCTTATTTGTTATTAATATGATTTAACATTTGATTTTCAAAATAACGCGAGAGGAAGTTATTCTTCCATGAGTAATTTCCTCTCCGCCTCACTTTCCAAAATTTTATTAATATCTCAAATCAAATCCAATTTTTCCTAACCTGACTTATAGTTGGAATTAAATGTTTTTAAAATCGGAAATGTAGCCCCCGAAATACCTATTGGTCAACTCCGGGGGCTGAATTCAAATAACTAAAATTTTTGTCCTACTCTAAAATTAAATGGAGATAATCTAATAACAGGTTGCACAAGTCAGAATACAATCCGTCCAAGGATCACAATCATCGAAATGAGATACAGGACAAATTGCCGAATCAGTTGTAGGACATAGCCTAACACAATACGTCTCTGATCCTCCATATACACTAGCCAATTCTACTTTTGAAAGGTTAGCGATTGTGATTTTCTTAATCTCTAGTTTTTTTTCTAACATTTTAAACTTCATATGGGGCCTCCAAAAGTTTATTTTTACCGAATTAACAAGTCGGTTGAACTAGATTATATTAAATGTGACTTTGCTAAATCAATTTTCTTCCAATAGAATTTTATTTTTTTGGATGCTAATTACGCTCATATATATTGCGTTTGAATATATAATTTTTTAATTTAGAAATATCTCACTACAATCCTATGACATTCAAACCGGTTTTCGTGCTCTTTTAGCGAGGTGTCAAAGTTACTTTCGTGGTATTCGTTTTCCCTTCTCTGGTATAAACCACAGCAACCGTATCACCCGGTTTATACTTCTTTAATATATCCGAATACTCTTTAAGATTGGATATTTCCATTCCTTCTATTTGCGTAATAATATCATCTTTCTTAAGACCCGCTTTTTCTGCTGCCGAACCGGGAGATACCATCCCAATCCGTACTCCTTTTCCATCAAAAGCAAAATCCGGCATAAAGCCAGTTCCTGCTCGTCTCGCTTCTGTTGGAGTACCGGTCTGTGGAGTTTCTGTCTGTTCCGTTACAGTTAACGGTTCCGGGCGTTCTGCAAGGTAAACCAGTACTTCTCTTGCTACTGTTGCAACCTTTGTCAAACCGCTCTCTTCGATTTTATCCACCGTATCGGTCGGACGGTGGTAATCCTCATGCAGCCCTGAGAATAACTGGATAGCCGGAATTCCTGCCTTAATAAAGGAAACCTGATCTCCTGACTCCAATGGTTGCCTTACCAATTCTGTTTGTATACCGGTGGTGTATCCGACTCCCATGAAAATGAACCGCCATTCCTTGGCAGAGTACTCACCAATTACCATCAATTTTGCTTGTGGTTTTAACCGGCCCACAGAATCCAGGTTTATCACTCCACGGATTCCTTTAAATTTATCCATACTTACCTTTTCAAGATCATGCACATATCTCTGAGAACCCAGTATGCCGCTTTCTTCACCGGTAAAGGCTATAAAAATAACCGAACGGGATGGTTTTAGTGATTTTCCTAAAACCTGCGCCAGTTCCAACATCACGCTTACTCCGCTGGCATTGTCATCAGCGCCGTAATGAATTTTCCCTTCATTTCCTTCTCGTACATCCGGCCAGCCTCTCCCGAGATGATCATAATGAGCACATATTATAACCGATTGATTATCCCACTCATGATTTGTTCCTTCGATTACCCCGATTATGTTTTGAAGCTTCATCGTTGTTTTCGAAGGACCTCCCACCATTTCCCAGGATTGGAAATAAGTACCGTTATCCCCACCCGGTTTTAATCCTGCTTCTTTAAAACTTTTGGCGATATAGTTCGCTGCTTTTTCAAGTCCCGGTGTTCCCAGCCCCCGGCCTTCCAATTCTTCCGAAGCAAGGTAGCGAATGTGTCCCATCATCCGTTGGGATGAAAACAACGGAGCCAGGTTTGCAAGCGCATTCCGAGTCGGAAGAGTCCCGCGAATGCCAGTAACGGATGCGGTTGATAATGAATCGGTCTTTAAATCGGCACTCATCGGAGAACCTAACAATGGCCATTGCCCTTTTACAATATTGGTAGGTTCTTCCCCTTCGAATGCAAGGTAACTGTATTTTCCGTAATGGGGAAGTTTTCTTCTCAATCCGGGCATTGCTGAGGCTGAATGCGCAGTTAATAATACGATTACATTACTGGGGTTCTTATCGTTTTTAACAGAACCGATAATACTGTGCTGCGTTGTTAACAAGGGTTTTCCATCGAGAGTCATAAATGCATCGGCGGCAGGTATAGGCTGAGCCTGACTATCCATAATCTTATTTAAAAATGGTCTTTCAAGGTCCATGAATTTTTTTGCATGAAGATTTTCATTTCCGAAGAGCCAGATAGCCCGGTCTGAAGGAAGAACAGTAAAATCCCGGTCATTTTTTATTTCGATCTGACCTTCACTGTCTTTAGCCCAGGATTGAGCCAGAGCTTTGTATCCGTCCAGGAATTCCTTCGGTGCTTTTGAGGGCAACAGTATCAGGACCGATTTGGCTCCGAAAATACTCGATAGAGTCGCAGGGATTTCATTATTATGCAATTTACGAAACACATCGAATTGAGGATCGATATCCAACATCATGGGTTTTTCAGTGAAAGCAAATTCAAAATTCTGATGCCGTCTGACCATGTCAACAACCTTAATTATGCCTTCTTTTTTGTTTTCAAGTGTTATTGCTGCTGCGATTCGAACAATAAAAGGATCGGCTTTTTGTAATTGATGAAGTGTAAAACGAAGTAAGTAATCTTTTTCACGTTTGATAACCAACCAGTTAGAGAGTTGTATTTCCGGGGCACCGATCCGGGTAATCCATTGATTGAAAAATCCCGTTAAATCTTTTCCGGTTACTGCTTCTGCCGATTTCTTGATATCATCGAATGAAGCATGTTTAAATTTATTTTCTTTATAAAAATGACGAATTATCTTTTTAAAGTCCTCATCACCTACCATTTGCCGCAGCATGTGATAAATCATGAGGGATTTACCGTACCCGATGGAAGAAGAGAGTGAGTCAGATCTGGCGGTAAATTGAGAAAGCGGAAACTCTTCTTTCTTATCTGCTGCATAATGCGTGTAATCCTGGAGGGTCGTTTTCCTGTATTCTTCTCCTTCTCGCCGCTGTTCTTTAATAAGATGGTCCGCCAGATAAGTAGTTAAACCTTCACACCAATTTCCTGATTTGTAATCCACCAATACGCTGTTTCCCCACCAATTATGAAGCAATTCATGGGGATAAGATGAATGAAGTATAAACGGGAACCGGATTACTTTAGGCCCTAATAAGGTAAACGACGGCATACCGTAACCTGTTTCCCAGAAGTTTTCAATTAAAGCAAACTTGGAATAAGGATAAGGTCCGATTAATTCTCTGTACATTTCCAGATATTGCCCCGTAGTTTCCAGGTATTTATCAGCCAGCGGATCATCTTTGGAACGAAGAAACGCCATTACATTTACCTTATCTACAGTCAGACCATATTCCACAAAAGGTCCCCCGATCAAGTAGATTTCATCCATAGGTTCCGGTGAATCCCAGGTAACCTTACGGATTCCGCCATTGGTTTCATGAACCGTACGATTCCCTTGAGAAACAATATCCCAGGAACCGGCGGTACTGGATTGCAATTCGAACGTTACGAGATTATCTCCAAACCAGGGAACCCAATATGAAGCACCGGAAAGATATATCCCATCATTATTTATAATCCCAGGTGTTTCGCTAAATCCACGCGCATATTCCGCTCCCTCCTGCTCTACAGGATGGTTGATTTTCCCTGAATATTCGATGGTGAAGGTAATGGTTTTTCCCGCCCAATCCCCATCAGGAGCAAAACCAATGGAATAATGCTCCAGAGGTATTTTATTCTTTGTTTCATTTTCTCCATTATCGCTGCCCGTATATTCGGATTTCATTTCCCCCGTCTCTTTTTTGGCTTCCAATCCATCCGAAATCGATATAATATCAAGGTTCCCGTGAAGCATAAAATGGAGTTTATTATCTTTAATATCGATGAGATTTCCCGGTACATTAACCGTATCTACTACTCGAATACTGGAATTTCCCGGATCAGTTGAGACATTTAATTTATGGTGAATATAAGGAGAATCGCTTCCCCATATGGTAAATGCAAGACAGAAAAAAAATATAATCAGCGTAACACTTCTTTTCATTAAACTACCTCCTAATTAACTATTTTATCACTCTTTAAAAAGAATTGCTATAAAAAAACCGGATACACGGCAGCTCTCATTTTATGAAAAAACGAAAGAAGTTTTCATCGGAAAGACCAAATCCTTTAATATTTGATGGTAAAAATGGATATATACCTCAACCATCTGAAAAATTCATGATTATTTATGGTATATGAGAGGCAGAAATTAGTGGATATGGCGTTTACTCCGAAAGAACTTTAAATGGTTTCGTATCGTCCATATTATCTTTATTTTTTTTCTTTTCTTTTTTTTCTTTGTTTTTTTCTTTATCTACAAGTT
>JAKAGC010000289.1 GCA_021817755.1 Acidobacteriota bacterium
AATATAAAACCGAAGAACCATTATCGATTATAAAAAAATCTCCATTATTTGAGAGGAAAAATTTCTGTAGATTATCCCCTACACCGGGTATTATAGAAACTTCTCCAGTTTTTGTATCGATGAAATAAAAATTAATCTCTTCGGTTGTTTGTCCTGCTTTTTTTCCATAAAGAACACAAATTCTTCCATTATAAGAAAGACGAAGCATAGGATATTGTTCCCAATTTCTGGGGATTAATGCGTGCTCACTTCTAATTGTTTGAGAAGGAAAATCATAAATCACAATTTTTCCATCCTGAATTTGAATAACAGTTTTGCCATCACCGGAAATTGTACAGTTTCCGCTTAATAGTACCCGGCTTTCTCTGTCTACGATACCTTTTCTTTTTGAACCAATATAGGTGCCGTTTTCAGATATTGAATTCACATATGTCGCATACATTTCACTGGCAATTTTGATTTCTTTTGCATCAAATAATTTAGCCGTATCTCCTGAGCATGCCAGAATATAATTTCCATCTGCCGAAAAGAAAATCTGAGGTTCATCGATATTCCATTTATCCGTTTGCCAGAGAATTTTTCCATTGGATTCTCTATATACGGCGTTTCCAAAACCTTCCCCTCGGGGGGATTCAAAAATATGTTTCCCATCTTTCAAAAAACGGAATATCAATGGAGAGCTAAAACTTCCTACTTCTACCGGTTTTTCTCTTCCATTCCAGATATAGGAATTTGGATCCGCTTGTTGGGTACGCATTTTTATATCCCTTGAATTTACTTCTCTGAAACCATAGTATTGCCCATCCGGTGAAATACATACCCAATCGATACATTTTCCTTTTGGAGATTCTCTGTTCCAGACAAATTTTCCCTGATTGTTCCATACAGTAACCTGGGTTCTTTCTTCGGTGAAACCATGTGCACAGATAATTTCACCAGTATCCAGTGCGGCATCCATCATGAAAGCAACTCGAACATCGAAATCTTTTTTCCACAGTAAATTTGTTTCGATACTCCAACCTGTGTTCATCCATAAAACGAATACCAAAAATCCGACTGTGAGTAATAAGGCGTTTTGTTTTTTCATAAGATTTAAATACCATATTTTGGTGAAAACTTCAACTCCCCAAAGAGCAAAATCAACTGTTCTTAATTGAGGTTTTTTCACCTGTCCGGTGAAACACTATTTCGAAAAGAACATGGAATTTTTTACAATAGTTATATGACTGAACTAAATATTGAATACTACATTTAAATATTATCTGATTTAAACAAATGATTCATTCCCTTTATGCATTTAGCTTTACAAAATTTCTTGTAAAGGATATAATAATCATCATGAACAAAGAATTAAAATAGGAGTTTTCAATGATGCGTAAGATTACGGTATTAATGTTAGTGGTATTATGTTTTTCTGTAATGAATTTCGCAGCGATTTCGTCTTCGGAAAGAACTGCATTAAAGGCATTATATAACGCTTTAGGTGGGGATGAGTGGACCGATAATGAAGGATGGAAAACCGCTCCTCTGGATTCTGACGGCTTTGCGATGTCGGGAACCGAAGGAACATGGGCAGGTGTTACGGTTAGTAATAACCATGTAACGGATTTATATCTTCCATATAACAAGTTAGAAGGAGCCATTCCTTCTGAAATCGGAAACCTTGTTTATCTTACCGGTATCAACTTAAATTATAATTCGATTAATGGTAGTCTACCTTCTCAAATCGGAAACTTAACTAAATTACTAAATTTAAATCTGTTAAGTAATAAAATAAGCGGCAGTCTTCCTTCTCAGATGGGAAAATTGACAAGTTTGCGTGTTCTCATGCTAAATTTTAATAAACTAAGTGGATCGATTCCTTCCGATTTTGGCTCAATGACTAGTCTTCAAGGACTTTACCTTTCCGATAACCAATTAACCGGGACTATTCCCTCTTCATTGGGAAATTTAAAGAGTTTAAAATCAATCAATTTTTCCAATAATGCATTAACAGGAGGAATTCCTTCGCAGTTTGGAAGCTTAACCAAACTTGTTATTTTAAATTTTTCGAATAACGATTTAAGCGGAAGTATTCCCTCTACGCTGGGGAGTTTGACTAACCTGGTTGAATTTCGTGTTGGGAATAATGGTTTAAGTGGAAAACTACCGTCTCAACTCTCGAATCTAACGAAATTGTATTATTTCACCCTAAATAATAATCAATTTTATGGTGAGATTCCATCAGGGTACAAAAATTTGAAAAATGTAGCCGGACTCGATATCGGCAACAATTGCTTACGCGCTTCCGATTCAGCAGTAAGAACCTGGTTAGCTTCACGCGATCCCGATTGGGAATCGAATCAGACCAATTGTGGGACTCCTGAAATTACATTAGATAGGTCTCAATTAAATTTCGGATCAAATGCAGTCGGTATTGCCTCCTCTCCGCAAACAGTACTTATCGACAACACCGGAAGCGGTGATTTGAGCTGGACCGCTACCTCTAATGCAACCTGGTTACTCGTTTCCCCTTCCACCGGCTCCAATACTGGGAATATATCCATTTCTGTAAATGCCTCCGGTTTAGAAGTCGGAATTTATAGTGGAACCATCACCGTTTCAGCACCTGATGCACCCAATTCCCCTCAAACTATATCCGTTAGTCTACAGGTATATGGTAGCCAGGGAAGTTCACTGCCTCCTTTCGGTGAATTCTCGACGCCTGTCGAAGGTGTTACTGTGAATAACAGTATACCTGTTACAGGTTGGGTTCTCGATGATATTGGTGTATCCAGTGTAAAAATTTATAATGACGATATTTATGTAGGAGATGCCATTTTTGTAGAAGGGGCTCGTCCTGATGTTCAAGCGGCTTTTCCAAATTATCCCAATAACTATAAAGCCGGATGGGGATATATGTTATTAAGCCGTTTCCTTCCTAATGGAGGAAATGGAGTATATAACCTTGTGGCAAAAGCAACAGATCTCGAAGGAAACGAATTTGTTCTGGGTTCAAAAAGTATTACTATAGATAATGAAAATGCAAAAGATCCCTTTGGTGCCCTTGATACTCCTACCCAGGGAGGGCTTGCTTCGGGAACTGCTTTCATCAATTGGGGATGGGTCTTAACTCCTCAGCCCGCATCTATAGCCACTAATGGTTCAACTATTTATGTATTTGTGGACGGTGTAAATATCGGTCATCCCAAATACAATGTATACAGACCGGATATTGCCTCTTATTTCCCCGGATACGCTAACAGTAACGGTGCAAGTGGTTATTTCTCCATGGATACTACTTCTTATACCAATGGAATTCATACCATTGCATGGACTGTTTCAGACAGCGCAGGCAGAACCAGCGGCGTTGGCAGTCGATTTTTCTCAATTTTAAATACCGATTCTTCCGAATCGTCGAAAAACAGGCAAATTACTCAGAGCAAAAAAAATTCAAGTGTTAATGGGTTGATTTCTCTTGCTGATATTCCCACCGATTCATCTCCTGTTTCCTTCTATACAGGTTTTGATAAAAACTCTACTCCTTGCTGGGTCGGAACTGGTGAAAATGAGACGGATGTAATTATTTTAAAGGAATTGGAGCGCATCGAAGTCGATTTAAAAGGGTATGATACTACCTTAACTCATTTCTCCGGTTATATGAAAGTTGGGAATGGATATGAATCATTACCCGCCGGTATTACCCTGGACAGTAAAAATGGTATCCTTTATTGGCAACCCGCTCCCGGATTTATAGGGGAATATGGTTTCTTATTTGTCGGAACTGATGAAGATGGTAGACAAATAAAGAAACATGTTCGTGTTAGAATTGAACCTCTAGGAATTTAAGGAATTTATAATTAAAAATGAAAATAGATTAAAAAATCTAAAATATTTTAAGTGAATAAAATTTGAATTTTGAAAAGAAAAGAAGAAGAATAGGGAGCTCATGATTTAATCATGAGCTCCTTCACTGTGGTTTAAGTATTACTGGATAGTTGTGAAGTTAATACCGGTGGGGAGACCGTTACAATGGAGCTGATTAACTTCTGTATTCGTAGTTAAATCGATAACGGTAACTTCTACAACGCCGCCGGAGAGAGTCGGGTTAGAGACATACAGGTAGTTACCCGATGGATCAATAGCGATTGTATCCACACCAAACAACTGACTGGTTCCCCTGGGAATGGACATCTGGATAAAACCGCCGCTGGTTGCGATTCCGGGACCGGAAATGTTAATAATATTGATCCTGGGGCCGTAGGTTACAGAGGAACTCAAATAATAAGCTTTGGTCCCGTCTTTGGAGAAAACGCAGGATTGACCGCTCTTGGAGGATAAAGTTACTATACTCTTTTCTGCTAATCCGCCATCAGGATTCAGTTTAAACACCGGGCAATCATAACGGGCTGAATCCACAGCGATTACGGTTCTACCATCCGGAGAGATGACCACATTAACCGGCCTGCCCATCATCTGAATAGACTGGGCAAACTTCAATGTGCCGTCTTCACCTAACAGATATGAGTGAATCGCTTGATTCCAATAGTCGGCGAATACTACGATTTTTCCATCCGGAGAAATTGCAACAGCCTGGGCCTGGTTTCCATTTAAATTATAATTGAAAACCAGTTCATAATTGCCAATATCAACAACAGCGACTTTGCTGGTGAATCCGCCATCTGTAATTAACACATATTTGCCATCAGGTGTAACATCCATATCTTCTGCGAAGAAGGGGATATCTACGTATCCGAGTATTTCCGGTTGAGCGGAAAAACCGCCTGAGATATCGACGATGAAGATACGGCTATCACCGAAATTGGAAATTATCGCTTTTTTGCCATTTGGGGTGAAAACAACATCAAAGAGCCCACCACCATAGCTTCCTAAATATCCCTTCAACATAGAATCAGAAAGTTTCTGAGTTAAAGGATTGATAAAATGAAAACTATTTGTGTTTGAATTTAGTACAACACCAATGGGTTCCTCCGCTACAGCCTGGAAAACAAATAATAATGATAATAATGTTAAAAAAAACAATTTTTTCATCTGCCTATCTACCTCCTTATCTATTCTAATGAATAGATGATACTTTAAGTACTCATTTTAATTGTAATTGAAGAAAATATAGTTGTCAATACCTTCTATTCTTTTTAGCTATTTAGTCTTTATAAAAAATAATGTATACTCTTTTAAATATTCTAATATTTATTTATTAAAAGAGAGGTAAGTAGCAATTTTGAATGTTTTGATTATGAGTGGAATCTAACGGAGGGTAATAAAGGAGCTCATGATTAAGTCATGAGCTCCTTTATGAAAGTTTAAAAATTACTGGATCGTTGTAAAAGCAATACCGGTAGGAATACCATTACAATGAAGCTGATTAACTTCTGTTTTGGTGGTTAAATCAATAACGGTTACTTCAACAACACCGCCTGAAACGGTTGGATTTGAAACATACAGGTAGTTGCCGGAGGGATCGATAGCGATTGTATCGACACCGAATAACTGGCTGGTTCCTCTGCCGATTGACATCTGAACGTAACCTTCATATGTACCGATTCCCGGAGCTGAGATATCAATGATATTAACTCTTGGGCCTTTTGTCCAGGAATTGCTTAAGTAATACGCTTTTGTCCCATCGTGAGAAAAAACGCAAGACTGTCCGCTTTTCGATTCAAATGTTGCGGTGCTCTTTATTGCCATTCCGCCGGTAGCGGTGTCCAGTTTGATTACCGGGCAATCGTAACGGTTGGAGAGTACAGCAATAGCAGTTTTGGAATCCGGGGAGATTGAAAGGTTAACAGGTCTGCCATTTGCTAAGTAAAGAGTTTGAGCAAATGTCAGAGAACCGTCTTCACCCAATAAATAGGAGTGTACCATGGCACCGAAATAA
>JAKAGC010000290.1 GCA_021817755.1 Acidobacteriota bacterium
CTCTTTAATTCCAATTTTGGATATAATCTGTAATAATTGATTAACTTTCTCAAACTGTACTGTATCTTCTACTATTAATAATACCTTTCTATCACTATTTTTTATTATTATACCATCTTCAATGTAATCTTCAAATTTTACATAACCATCCAATGTGTAATTATTTACCGATATTTGAGATTGACTATTAAGTTTAATTGTTACTATTCCTGATTCAAGAGGTTCATAATCATAATTACGTACTTCTATTAAAGGGATACTAATATAGTTCCTGATAAGAATAATTCGTGGATAATCAAACAATAAAAGAAAAATCGTTAGGATTAACCCACAAAATGAAGCAATAAATATTCTATAATCCAATGTTTTTAGTGAATGTAAATAATTACGGTTATGGTTAGTATTTAAATTCTGTTCACTCATTTTCTTATAACCATTGCTTTATCAAGTCCAGGGACTGTTTTTACAATCCATATGTTATATGGTTCAAAACATGCCTCTGGATTTACTAAAATTTATTTGATTTTCTGATACACTGCCTCAGGGGTGAATCCAAAATACTCACATACCTTCTTATCTGGCGCTGATAATCCGAATCTGTCCATCTTTACCATGGTTACTTGCGATGAATTAAAAAACTCAACTCCACGATAAGACGCAGCTTCGATCATGATGACTCGTACTCCCTCAGGAAACAACTCTCTCCTGTACTCATCGCCTTTCTCATTTAATAATTCAAGACAGGGAATACTAACGACACGTACACTCTTTTTATCCCGCTCTTCAATGAGCCTGGCGGCTTCCATGGCGGTTGACAACTCGGAACCACTTCCACATAGTATGATATCAGGTTTCACAGTTGATTGGGTTTCATAAAAAATATACCCGCCTTTCTTAAACGCTGTATACATTTCTTCTCTATCACCTGCATGATTGAACATACTTTCGGATAAAGTCTGCCGCGTATTGATTATGGCAGCAGGGCCATTCATTTCCTCAAGGAAATAAAGATAGGTAAAAGCGGTCTCGATATCATTGGCTGGACGGAAGGTATACAAACCGGGGATTAACCGCATGGCATTGAGATGCTCGATGGGTTGATGGGTGGGGCCGTCTTCTCCGACATAAATAGAATCATGAGTGAATATAAAAAGATGCCGCAATTTCATTAATGCAGCCAAGCGTACTGCGGGTTTCATGTAATCGAAAAATGTAAAGAATGTCGATGTAAACGGAATTAAGGTTCGATTCAATGCTAATCCGTTTCCAATAGCTCCCATGGCATGCTCACGAACTCCAAACGCAATATTTCGCCCGGAAAAATCATCTCTCTTCATATAAGGAGACCCTTTTATTTCTGCTTTGGTTGAACCTTTCAAATCGGCACAACCTCCCACAATATGGGGAATTTTTCCCGCACAAAGATTCAGAATTTTGCCTGAAATATTTCGCGTGGCATCGACTTTGGATTCTTTGTAATTCAATAACTCCTGCCTTAAAGTTGACGGAAACTCGGTATTAAAAAAGGTATGGAATTCTTCATAATCCTGATGAGAGTTCTTTTTTAAATCTTCTGTGATTTTTACCCATTCATCATAGGCTCTATTTCCTGCTTCCACTCCTTCTTTCATAAACTGCAATGCTTCGGGGAATTCGAGTAATCCTTCTTTTTTCTCTTTTACCCGTTTTTCGATAATCGATTTTAAGCCGTCTGTATCTGCAATTGCTTCTTTTCCATAAGCATTTTCAAATAATTCACGAATTGTGGAATTCTGAATAAAGTAGGCAATTTCATCCAAACCTGCCGGCGCACCGTGGATATCAGGTGTGCCTTTTTTCGATTTCAAACCTTCTCCGATCGTCGTTTTAACGATTAACAGTTTCGGTTTTCCCTGTTTCATTTCTTTTAATAAGAGTAGTTTGGACAAAACATCCTGTATATGTTGAATATCCGTATGTTCCACATGCCATCCCATCGCTTCATAGCGTTTTCCCACATCTTCCGTAAAGGTGATATCCATTTTTCCATCGATGGAGATATTATTGGAATCGTATATGGCCACAAGGTTATCCAGGCCCAGGTGTCCGGCTAATGAACCGGCTTCGTAGCTGATTCCTTCCATATTGCAACCGTCTCCCATTAATGTAAACACAGTATAATCCAGTAATGAGGCACTGTTATCTTTCTTATTGAACCGGGTAGCCAGGAATTTACCTTCAATAGCGCATCCGACTGCATTGGTGAATCCTTGACCCAGAGGACCTGTAGTTGTTTCAATACCCAGAGGAATATCGTATTCAGGATGACCGGCTGTTTTGCTTCCCAATTGGCGGAATTGGGCCAGGTCTTCGAGGGAAATGGGATATTGGGTAAGGTGTAACAGGGAATAAAGAAGCATGGAACCATGTCCAGCGGATAAAATAAAACGGTCGCGGTTAATCCATTGGGGATGAGTGGGGGAAAATTTTAACAGGTAACGGTATATCAAAACTCCCAGTTCTGCACATCCGAGAGGGAGGCCGGGATGACCGGATTTCGCACGCTCGATGCTTTCAAGGGAAAGAATGCGTATATAATCGCCAACCTTTTTAATTTTGTGTATATCCGTATCATTCAATTTTAGGTCCATTGTTTTCTCCTGTGGCCAATAAGATTTTTGGAAGGTAACATTATCCAAGGATTTTCGGTTCTTGTCAACCCGGAAAAGTCACTCTTTTTTCAGAAGCAGCATTATCGCTTATTTTTTTTCTTCTTTTTTGGCTTTAATCAGTGCGATGATCTCTTTAAATTCGTCCGTATTGCGAACCGGATCGAGTAATTTATCCTGTTCGATATAAGCCAGATTGGTAATGCCTTTTTCCACTGCTTCTCTCAAAGTTTTGAGTGCTTTATCTTTTTTCTTTTGTTGGGAATAGATCGTGGCCATATCGTAGAGCGCAAAAGGATAGTAAACCGATCGTTTGCATGTCAGTAAAGCAATCTCCATAAAGGATTCACCGTGTTTGAAGTCTTTTGCTTCAATATAGGTTTCACCATTGGCAAATGCTTGGGCTCCCACGCTGTAAATCAACCGTTCTGCCAGTCCCGCATTATACGGATTGGAACGGTCGTTCATCTCTTTTTCCAGTTGGCGGATTCCCATGCGTGAAATCGCCATGGACGCGGATGTCATTTCTTCGGGGTTTTTCAATTGCTCGAATGCAGTGGCGAATTTTTGAATATAATCCGCTTCTTTATCCAGCCGCTTTATTTCATCTTTTTTGAATTTATTATATTCTTGGGATTTTACAAGTAATTGCGCTTTTTCCGAAATTTTTGTTATTTCTTCTTTAGGCAGTAGTCCCTCGAAGTTTTGCGAAATCGCATTATAATCGCCCGCAGCATAAAAGATATCCCCCGAGTTTTCCCGTTCCTGTGCCAGTTTTAACTCTTTTTCATACAGCGCTTGGATTAACCCATTATCTTTGGTTCTAATGCCCTTTTTCATCGATTGGATTTCCATCCATTCCAGGGCACGAAGCGCCAATTCTTCGGGAGGCCATCTGTGGGGTGAATCGTAATACATGAACCGGTGCGGAATCTTCATCTCCTTAAAAACATCTTCCAGTTGTACCATTTCGCTGTAATTAAAATCCGCATATCCGACAATACCATAATAGCAGATAGATTTAAGAAAATCGGCAGTAACGGATGTGGATAATCCGGCGCCGATACCGATAATCCCTTGTACCGGATTACCGATAACCATACTAAAAAAAGTAGAGACCCGCGATCCACCTGAAAAACCCACAGCAAAAACGCGGTTTTTATCAATAGAGAGTCGCGAGCACAAATCGATCCACGTGGCTTTCATGGCATTGATTACCGGGAGAGATGGCCCGTTTTTGGAATTATAAGGGCATGCCACAATATAGCCGTATTTTTCAGCGGCATATTTAAATAAATTTATAGGAATAAGTGCTTTTCCACCCGGATCAAATGCCACCAGAATAGGACTCGGAGCAGCAGGGGAATAGGTTGAGGGAAGATACAGTGCATATGTTTCGCCCGAATTTTGAAGGCATGTAATTTTTTCAGTTATTTTGCCTTTTTCAAGCGTTCCTGTTGTTTCCGCCGGTAATACCACACCTGGGAATAATAGCCATAATACCATAATCAAAACGATCGAAATAACGATTATTTTTTCTTTTTTGGTTTCCATGAAAGGATTATAAACCCTTCAATTTGTAATGTCAAACCCTGCCGGTGGCCGAACTTTTGAAAAAGTTCGATCAAAACTTTTGCGTAAATAGTTGTGATTTAAACTCAAAGTTTGTGATTTTTTGGGGATGGGGTTGAAATAAATTTTGGAATAGTGTAGGATGAATCGATGGAAAATTTAAATGGAACTACTATACGCTATAAAGATAGGTATTACGGAGATGTTCCGTTTTCCTACCGGTTTAAATACCAGGCATCCGTAACATTGTTTTCAACCATGCCAGGGGGATTGGGACATTTTTTCAGGAGAACACTTTTTCCTTCTCTTTTTAAAAGAACAGGAAAAGGTATATTTTTCGGACAGGATATCCAGTTACGGTATCCCTGGAAAATAGAAGTAGGGGAGAAAGTAACCTTAGAGGATAATACCTTCCTCGATGCCGGCGGTGACCCTCACACAAAGATAAAAATCGGTGATAATTGTTTTATTGGAAGGAATACCATACTTCAGTGTAAAGGAGGAGAGATCGAAATTGGGGATAATTGTTATATAGGACCTAATACCACGTTGCTTTCCGAGAGTACAGTAAAAATGGGGAAATTTGTATTTATTTCCGGGCATGCCTTTATATTAGCCGGAGAAAATCATGCAGAGGAGAAGAGTGATATACCCACGATAATGCAGTCATCCATATCCAAAGGGGGAATCATTGTCGATGATGATGTGCGGATTGGGCCATCATCTACGTTATTGGATGGCGTCAGGGTAGGCAAGGGAGCCATAATCGAAGCAGGATCGTTGGTTCATGAGCGTATTCGTCCATTAACCGTAAATGCAGGTGTACCCACTCAATTAATCAAGCGTCGCGATTGATAGTCTAAAACATTATTTATAAGAAAAAGAAATTTCGGTTGAAAATTTGAAGTATTGATAAAAGGCGCATTTCGATTGAAAAAATTTTTTGGTTCCTCACAAAAATTTATGCAAAGAAATATCAGGAATAATGATAAATAGTCGTAATAAAATTAAATACGATTAGGGGTCCATAGCTATTATAACTAACAACTTTTGCCTTTGTCTTTATATTATTGATCTTATTATTTGTCAACCGATTATACTTTTTCGATAAGAGTTGAAATGTTCCGGCCTTAAAGTTATAATTAAGATATGGAAAACGTTTTGGCTACATATGATCAAATTTTTCTAAAATAAAGGAGATTTTCTTATGGTTAAAAATGAGATTAGAAACATTATAACAAGATTCTCCTGCGAATTAAAGAATGAAGGAATCGATATAATCCGGATTTTTCTTTATGGTTCATACGCAAAAGGTACGGAACGAATCGATAGCGATATAGATGTGGCAGTAGTTTGCAAAGAATTCGATATCGATCCCATCGAACAAAATATGAAATTCTGGAAAATCGCTGCCAAAGTGGATACGAGAATCTCTCCTTTTTCCTTATCAATAAAAGAATTCCAGGAAGAATATATCCCGCTTGTTGCAGAAATAAAAAATGGGATTGACTTAACAGATCTAGCTGCTTGATGGCTTTTGGGAATGGAAAGAAATCATAATTAATATAAATAGGATAATATGAATCCCATTGAAATAGAATAGTATTATATTTTTTCCCTTTCATTTCAATTGTGGTAAAATATACTAT
>JAKAGC010000291.1 GCA_021817755.1 Acidobacteriota bacterium
TATCCGAAACACACCGGATGAATGAAATGATTACAGACATGCTAGACTTCTCGAGAATAGAGGCCGGAAAGAAACAATACAGTATGGAATATGGTTCTCTTTCTGTAACGATCCGGGAAATCGTTGAATCTTATACCCCTTATATACAGGGCCGTGGTTTTCGCCTGGAATTAGAAATCGACGATACAGTTCCACCCTTAATATTTGATAAAGAGGCAATCCGGTTAATTGTAACCAACTTACTGCACAATGGAGTAAAATATTCGCGAGAGGAAAAATATTTACACGTCCGTTTTTATGGTGACGATGCAAATGCGATTCTTGAAATTACAGATCATGGCATAGGTATCGATAAAAATGAACTGGAGAAAGTTTTTCAACCCTATTACCGGGTATCGGGGGATTATGTCAAATCGGTTGAAGGGAGTGGCCTTGGGTTGTATCTAGTCCATCATGCCGTCCGGGCACACAATGGGACGATATCCGTAAAAAGCAATCCGGGTAAAGGAAGCTGTTTTAAAATATCAATTCCCATAAATTGGGGTAAACCCGGAAATTTACAGGAGGATAAACCTAATGAAAAAAATCCTGGTTATAGAGGATGATCTCACAATTATAGAAGCACTTGAAGATACATTCCGGTTCCACGATTTCGATGTGGTAACCGCAGGGGATGGGAAAGAGGGCCTCGCATTATTTATTGAACATCAACCGGACATTATTATCCTGGATGTGATGCTTCCCCGGTTGGACGGATTTGAGATATGCAAGAAAATAAGACAAGAGAATCCACTGGTTCCGATTATCATGTTAACTGCACGAAGCCAGGAGAGCGATAAGCTGCTGGGTTTCGAACTGGGAGCAGATGCTTATGTGACGAAGCCATTCAGTGTAAAAGTATTGGTAGCACAAGTACAGGCAATACTGAAACGGAGTGATGGAAATAATAAAGAAGAAACACCTAAAAAAGAAAAAAATGAATCGGTTACAATAGGTAAAGCTATAGTGCATTTCGAAAGTTTTACCATTATCCAGGATAATAAAGAATACGCTTTATCTCCAAAAGAGATTGAAATCCTGAAGCTATTTGTCTCATTTCCCAATAAGGTAATCGACCGGAATATGATTATAGACAAGGTGTGGGGGGATGAGTATTTCCCATCTCCTCGAACCATAGATAATTTCATTCTGAAGCTTAGAAATAAAATCGAAGAAGATCCACGCAATCCCCTTCATATTTTAACTGTGCATGGAGCAGGATATAAATTTAAACCTTAAATCGAGTTCCTGCAAACGATCTATAGGGATGATGACAACCAAATGACAATTTGGTGATAATCTTATAAAATCAAAAAGACTTTTTTTTATCGGATTTATACTATTATTTTATGCGGAGGTAAAAATGAAAAAAACACTGTTGATAATTTTGATTGCCCTGGTAGGGTTAACGGTTTTATATGTGGTTTTCAATCTTTTTGATGCGCCATTGTCTAAAGAAACATTTAAAGAAGAAGAAGTTCCACCGGCGACGCTGGATAAATCCAATGGTTTTTATGTTTTATGGGCTCTTGGTGAACCGCTTGGGACAGATATTACAAGCGATTCGGTAATCGAAAAATACCGGAAACTTGTTGAAATAGGTCCTAATGGAGAACCGGGATTTAAGAATTTCGATACCAAAGCGTATAAAGAGATGTTCCGTCAGAGCATTGGAAACAAAATGGGACCGTTTCTTAAAGCGTTTAAAGAATATGGACGAGTTGGAAAGAGCGATTTATGTGCTGTCGTGCTGGCTGGAAAAAATGAAATTTCTCCTCTTCCTGCTGAGTTAAAAGTGTTATTGGACCGGTACAGTATGATGATAGACCGGCCGGTATTCCAGGATTTTTCGTTATTCAATTACGAAATGGTACTCCCCAATCTTATTGCAGCCATTCGAGCTTCCCGGTTATTTAGTGCAGTTCAAATGCTGGATGCATTGGAAGGAAATTGGGATCGAGGGGTTTCCCGGTTACTGGATCAGATGGATTTTGCGAAACGGGCAATTAAAGGATCACGAATTCTCATTACAGGCTTGATAATGAAAGCGATTATGCAGAATGCTTCGGATTCGTTGATTGCATTAATGAATTATAAAGATTGTCCGAATTCTGTGTATGAAATGATTTTACAGCGGTTAACTCCTCTGAAATATGAAGAATTCGGAACTGAAAATGCTTTTAAATGTGAGGCTCTGGGGTTTGCTTATGCCGGAGTGGACTACATTTCCCAGGATAAGACATTTGGAATGGGAAAAAAGCTTATATATAAGCTGTTAATGCAAAAAAACCGAACCAAGAACTTCTTTACACAATTTTTTAGAGAAATAATCCGGAAGGAGAAAGAGTCACCTTATTTATGGAAAGATGGTGAATTGAAATGGAAATCTCCTAAAGAGAGGTTTTTTTGGTGGTTGAATAATCCGGGTGGAAAACTGTTCATCGAAATGGGAACTCCCAATCTATTCACAGTTGTTGGGAAGTCGTACTTGAGAAAAGCCATTTATGATATGATCCGAATTTCTGCTGAGCTTCACCTTCGGTATGATCCCAATAAACCTGTCCAGGAAATATTAAATAGTCTCGATAGTTATCGCGTCCTCGATGAATGTTCCGGGAAGCCATATAAATGGAATGACCGGAAACAGTTATTATATAGTATCGGTATTGATCGAGTCGATAATGGCGGTGATAATGCCGATTATCAGAGATTAGAAGGAATGGATTATTCCATCCCTGTGATATTATATGTAAAATAAATTATCAAGTAAAAACTTAAATTGTCAGGGGCTCCGAACCAATCGCCTCTCCTTAATCGTGAGGCGGTTGGGTTCGGGTATTTATAAGATGGAAAAGGTTTTTTGAGATTTTCTGCCTTGTTTTTCTTTAAAAAATTAAATAAAGAAAGAAGTTGAATATTTTAAAAATTAGTGTATATAATATAATGTAAAGAACGATAAGAAGGATAAAACCATGGATATAATGTCGGTTTTGAGTGTTCGTAATGCCGACTTTCAGACCACTGAGGGTTCCCGTATAATAAGTAATGAAATGGAGAAAAATATTTCTCCAATTGAAACCCGGGTACAGGATACAGTGGAAATATCCAGAGAAGCACGGCTAAAAGCCGGTGCCGAGCAAAATCCGGTTTCCAACCTGCAGGAAGGGGAGGCAAGTGCCGGGGTCGTTACCAGTGTAACAAGCCTGCGGGTAGGTTATCCTTTAGAGAGTCAATCCGCGTTGGAATCCCAGGAAAGTACACGTCTGGTTCCTCCTCAGGTTACTGGGGAAATAAGCGGAAGAGAACCGGTGAGTCCGCAAGAAGCTTCCATTTTATCTACAGGAAGCTTGGAAGTAGCCGCTCCTGCCGAGTCAACAGCAGTAGAAGCGGTCCGGACCACAGAAATCATCAAAAATACTTATGGTGTCCCCGGCACGCCCCCCGCTTCTCCCACAAATCAAACTGAAATGAATACAACTCTTAATCCGGAATCTACACTTCCTGCTACAACTATAAACAATCCTGTAAACACTGAAAATAATACTGGAGCTCTTAATCTCCAGAACGCTGTGAATACTCCAGGTTCAGAAAATCAAATGGCAACACCTGGTATAAATAACACACCCAATGAAGTTAATCCGAATGAACCCACAATTCCTATCGCACGAAGTTTACAAACGGAGATGAATAGTAATAATGTAAATAATTCTACTACCCCTTACAGGGAGAATCTATTATTACAGAATGTCAGTTCGCAATTGGCACAAACAGTCCCGGTACAAACAGCAATATCAATACTTGGGTAAAAAATACTTTAATCCTTCTTATCCTGGTTAAACAAAAACTTTTCACTTGACGGAATAGATGGGTTTATTTATAATTGGCGTAAAGAGATAATTATACTAGAAAAGGAGTAGCTATGAATATAGATGAACTGAAACGGATTAACCGGGAGCTAATGGAAAGAGCGGATATGGTTTATTTAAGTACGATTCATTCGGATGGATTTCCTCGAATTCGTGTCATGTTAAATCTTAGAAATAAAATACAGTTCCCTTCACTGGTCCCACTGTTTAAAACCCACTGTACGGATTATTGCATTTATTTTACAACGAATACCAGCTCGAATAAAATCCGGGAGATTTCCGCGAATCCGAATGTATCTGTTTATTTCTCTGATACGAAAACGTTTCATGGATTGATGCTACTTGGGCAAATCGAAATTATTTCAGATGAATCATTAAAAAAGCAATTCTGGCAGAAAGGTTGGGAAATGTATTATCCGCTTGGAGTCACAGATCCGGATTATTCCATTTTACGTGTTTACCCTTTCCTGGCAAAAGGTTGGTATAATACCGATCATTTTCAATTTGAATTATTATAGGTAGTTGGAATATGTTGTTTTTTATTCGGCAAAATATTGTTTAAAAGAAGGAGTCATCTTTTCAACGAAACCTTTGGGAGAATGGAGAATTAAGAATACCGGAAGACCTTCACGAAGTGCCAATTCATATCCTTTTTCAGGACCTAACACATCGATTGCGGTAGCAAATGCATCGGCAGTCATACAAGAGGAATGTATAACAGTGACGGAAGCGAGAGAATGAGTAATAGGTTTTCCAGTTGACGGATCGATGGTATGTGAATAACGAACTCCATCTTTTTCAAAATAATTGTGGTAATCGCCCGAAGTGGCCATTGATAAATCGGTGAGGGAGAGTATCTTTTCAAATCCCGGACCACCGTCAGGTGAGGCAATGGCGACTGTCCACTTTTTGTTTTCCACTTTAAGTCCCCGAGCCCTTATTTCACCACCAATTTCAACCAGGTAATTTTTATAGCCGAGCTTTTCGATATATTCGCCAACGCAATCGACTCCGTATCCCTTCGCAATAGCAGATAGATTGCATGTAATTGCCGGAATTTCTTTTTTTATCCCGGGAGGTGAATATCGAACTGAGAGATTTTTATATCCAATTTGAGACAAGACATTTTGAATTTCGGAGTCGGGAGGGATTTCCCTATTGGTATGCTTGGGTCCGAATCCCCAGAGATTAATTAAAGGAGCAACTGTAATATCGAAGGCACCTTCGGATAAACGGCTAATTCGAATTGATTCTTCCATGACTTTTGCAGTATCGGGAGATACATTAAACCAATCCGTACCCTGATAATTATTGAAAAGAGAAATTTCTGAATTTTCAATAAAAGTGGACATATGAAGATTAACGGTTTTTAAAACCTGATCGATTTCGCCATTTAGTTTTTCAGTTAAGGTTTCCGGTGTCATGGGGGCTTTATATTGAGCATCTGAAATTTTAACCTGGTAGGTAGTCCCCATGGTATGGCCGTGTAATTCGATGGATGTAGTTTGTGGGCCTGATTTATTGCATCCGGTAAAACTAAAGATTAAAAAAATAAAAATTCCGATAAAAAAAATAGAATTGAAAAGAATTATAGATTTGGTTTTCATTTAATGCGAACCTCATAGAGACTTCCGGTCACTGTCTTATTCCCATTATTCCCAGAAACGTCCCAGGTTATTTAAGTCTTCCGTAATGTATTTTCTAAAAAGAATTTCCCATTCGCGTGAGCCTTCCGGGATATTCCGTTTTTGCACCTGCATTTTTTCCCTGGCTTTTTCTTCGATACTTTCGAAAATACGGAGTTCATCCATAATTAAATGGAAGACTTTTAACCGGATATTTCCGAGATCAGCATTATAATCCAGTTCTTCGTTTTTTTCGATATGCTGGGTGATTAGAGAAGCGAGGCGGTTAACTTTATTTCTGGATAATTTTAAGCTCAT
>JAKAGC010000292.1 GCA_021817755.1 Acidobacteriota bacterium
ACATCTTGAACAGTGATTGGAAATTTTCGATCGAAAAAATTTTGTTGAGGGAGATAGCCTATTTTGATTTTGGTTTTATCGGAGTTATTGAACCGAATAGTACCTTTTATGGGTTTAAGAAGTCCGAGAATAATTTTTAACAATGTGGTTTTTCCGCTTCCATTTGCACCGATAATTCCGAGAAAATCGCTTTCTAAAATTTTTAAATTTATGTTTTCTAATACAATATTTTTATTATATCCGGCAGTGATGGATTGTAATTCCAGAATTGTATTTTGTTGATTTTGCATCTATGTTATTTTAAAACCTGGCTCAGGCTTTTAGCGAGTTTTTTCATATTATCCAACCAATCTTCTGCTAATGGGTCTAAAACGATAACTTCGCCTTTTATATCATCGGCAATGGCTCGAGCAATATTGGAATCGAATTGCTTCTGGATAAATATAATATGAATGTCTTCTTTTCTGGCTGTATCAATTGCGTTTTTTATTTCTCCGGGGCTAGGAGATTTTCCTTCTCCTTCGACTGAGATTTGTTCAAGTCCGTAATCTCTTGCAAAATAACCCCAGGCAGGGTGGAAAACCATAAATTTACGCATTTGTTTAGATTTTAACATTGTAGCGATTTCTTGATCCAATTGGTTTATATCATTAATAAAATCATTGTAGTTTTTTTCATAAAAAGAGCGATTGGAGGAATCGAATTCGACAATTGCATCAAGTATGTTTTTAGCCTGAATTTTAACAGCTTTGGGTGAAAGCCATATATGTGGATCGATCCCAGTTTCGGGGTCTTGATCTGAAATATTTCCATCATGATGAAGATCAGGATTTCCTTTAATAAATTCAACTCCTTTGGATGTGTCTACAACTTTTATATCTTTGGTATTGGAGATTATATTATTTAACCATGCTGTTTCAAAAAGTATATATCCACTACGTAAGTAGAGTACAGAATGACTTACAGTACGTAATTGTATTGGTGTTGGGGAATAAGTAGCGGGATTATGACCGGGAGGAATCATGACGTTAACCTCGAACTTTTTTCCTGTAATGCGATCGACAAAGTATTTTTGAGGAAGAAGCGTAACGGTAATAATAGGTTTTTCATTAAATCTATTGGAATTGGAACCATCTCCACAACTAAAAAAAATGAATCCACACAAAAGGATTAAAAAAGTAAATTTCATTATTCCACCTTGTTTAATCATAATTTAGGAATGAATTATATCGTTTACGGTTTAGAAAGTCAAGCATACTGTCAGTGGATTGTAATTTTAGCCTGTATTCCTGGTAAATAAAAGAAAATAAATTTTGAAAAGATATTTTAACGGCGTGCTGATTTGTGATATACTAATAATCTAAAAAATGGAAAAAATAAACGTCATATTTACCGGAGGCGGTACCGGCGGACATGTTTATCCCAATATTGCTATTTATGAGGCAATCAAGGAAAAATATCCGGGATCGTCGTTTTTGTATATCGGCACTAAAAAGGGTGCTGAAAGTCGCATCGTTAAGAATCTCCCACATCCCATCGAGTTTGTAGACGTCCCTTCACGCGGACTTCCACAAAACCTGAAAAGCTTCGATTCTATTATTTCTTTAATTGTTATTTTGATTGGGATGATTAAAAGTTATTTTATTTTAAAACGATTTAAACCCGATATTGTTATCGGTAGTGGGGGGTATGTTGCAGCACCGGTGTTATTTGCAGCTTCCTTTCTTAAAATAAAGTCGTTTATCCATGAACAAAATGCGGTTCCGGGAAGATTAAACCGTTTTATAGCGCGTTTTGCTTCCCGTATCGGTGTTTCCTTTTCTTCAACGGCTAATTTCTTTCCTGAAAACAAAGTGGTGGTTACGGGTTATCCTTTACGAAAATCGATTCGTCTTAATAAATCGGTAAATGTAAAACAAAAATACAAAATTCCTGAAAAAAATAAAGTTGTATTCATTTTCGGAGGCAGTGGTGGTTCGCGTACGATTAATAATTCGGTTGCAGAAATCATCCCTATGCTTTTGGCAATCGACGATTTAACAGTAATCCTATCTACTGGCCGGGGTTATTCTAATGAATACAAAGCTTATGACGATACTATAAAAATATTTGAAAATATTGGAATTACCCCGGAAATAGAAGGGCGATTAATAGTCCGGGAATATTTCGACAATATCGATGAAATCTATTCGATCACAGACCTGATTGTTTCGCGTGCTGGGGCGGGAACAATAAAAGAAATCACTACAATGGGAATTCCTTGCATATTAATTCCAAAAATCGATTTGCCGGGTGATCACCAGATTCTTAATGCTCGGGAAATAGAAAAAATAGGTGGTGCACGAATCGTATATGAAACGATCGCTTTTAAAAATAATAAACAAACCATCTATGTACCGGAAGAATCGTTACTTGATTCTATTAAAAGTACACTTTTCGATAGTGATACTCTTTTTAATATGCGTCGAAACCTGAGGAAAGTAGAGAAACAAAATAGTACAGAATTAATTATCAAGGAATTGGAACAATTACTAAAAGGAAATGATCAATCGGATGAAACACAGATAAAAGTTTATTATCTTCAACCGAGAGAAGGAGAAAAAAGTATTGAATTGATTTTCGATACAACTACAATTGGGACAACTTCTTTTTGTGATTCATACCTTGAGGGAATGTCAGATGACGTTGTTTTTCAATTAAAAATATTAAAAAGTAAAACAGATGAAAAATTAATTGTTCGTAAATTAAGAGGTGTTGTCCGAGTAGATGGAATAGATGTAGAAAAATGGTCTGAAGTTACGGAAGATTCAATTATTGAATTGGGACAATCACAGCGTGCATTTTTTTTAAAAAGTTACTATGAGAAAGTACAAAAGATACAAATTCCAAAAAGCGCACTATCTATTAATCGAGTACTCTCACCTGGAATCCTGTTTTCAAAGATCGGCGGATTTTTCAGGGAAATCGTAATGGCAGCTTACTTTGGAGCGGGAACAGCAACTGATATTTTTGCTGTGGCATTAACGGTTACCTATTTTTTCCGGCGAATACTGGGTGAACATGCGTTGGGAAATGCATTTCTACCGATTTTTTCCCAGGCTTTCCAACGAAATTCTCGCAAAAAGAGCTGGGAATCGGCATCGTCAGTTATCAATTTTACTCTTATCTTATCATTTCTCGTGACGATCTTAATGATTTTGTTTTCTCCTACGATTATCATTTCTTTATTTAAGGGATTTGTGGTCCGAAATTCAGCACATGATGCGATTGGTATGACCCAATTGATTTTACCATATCTATTTCTTTTCTCTATTGCATCAGTGCTGATTACTTATTTCAAAGCTTTCAACAGATTTGGGATCGCCGAAGCTTCCACATTTTTCTTTTCACTTGGAACTATTATAGGAATTATGGCATATTATCACTCTTCGGGTCTCTACTCTATGGCTTACGGAGTACTTATCGGTGGTGTAATGCAGATTATTTTCCTATTGATATTTGCAGTGAAAACTTTTAGGATAAAATCGTTACAGTTTTCATACCGTCCGGTACTAAAATTGAAAAGTCCTTTTAATAAAAAATATTATTCTCAATTGGTTCCGATTTCGATGGATGTTGTTCTCTTTCGAACGGCAGATGTTGTAGGGAAAATGCTTGCTTCTGGGATTGGTGAGGGAATTATTGCTTTTCTCCATTTCTCACTGATCTTGTTTCAACTTCCATTTTCTATTGTTACGCAATTCATAAATAGTAAAATACTTAATATATTGTCGGAACAAATCGCTTTTTTTGATAAAAAACGAGTGAAACAATTGTTTATAGATGGTATTATAATTAACTTATTTATGTTTACTCCGATTTCAGTACTAATAATTTTTTTAGCAAATCCCCTGGTATCGGTATTACTGGAAAGAGGAAACTTTACACAAGCGAATGTTGCAGGAACGGCATTGGCACTTCAATATTATGCACTTGGATTGATTGGATGGGGATTACATACATTGACAATCCGTTTCTTTAAGGCGAGGGGAGAAACCAAAACTTCGATTGCTATCCATTTTCTCATGATTTCAGTAAATATTCTTCTGAGTGTGCTACTGGTCAAAACCTTCCTAAGTTTTAAAGGTTTAGCTCTTGCTACTTCGATTTCATTCACAATTTTTGCAATGGTTCGGATAGGGGTTTTAAAACGCAAACTTGCCAGAGAAGATATTATTATCCGGTATAAGGATATGATGGGATCGATTTTTAAAACCTTTATGGCTGCGTTATTAATGGTTATTATTTTATTCCAGGCGCAATCACTTTTTAATAAAATGAAATTTGGAGTGTCTCCCTTTGTTGAGAATCTTGTATTATTGATCTCACTTTCATTTATTGGAATTTCAGTGTATTTTCTGGCGTCATTAATGTTAAAAAATACAGGATTATTGGCATTTAAAAAGAAAACCAAACGAGGTGGAGATGTTCCAATCTCTATGTTGTCTCCTTTCCGTTTTCTTGAAAAAGTATCAAAAAATCCGGATATTTATAGGGATGATTATTTCTATAAGATTAATATTTATCTGTTTAGTACTGGTTGGGAAGTACGAAATATTGGAATAAAATTGATCGGACTGTTTAAGGATTCGAGCAAAGTAAATTACCTGGTCGATTTATTAAAATCGGGTGAAGGGAATGGATTTATGAGGCGAAATGCAGTGCAAGCTTTAAAAACATTTGGTAACTGGAACGCTGAAATAAAAAACCTGATGATTAAATTGCTGGATGATTCCTATTATGAAGTTAGATCGGCAGTAATCGAATATGTGGCAAAAAGTGCCAGCACCAGAGAATATTCCGATTTTAAAGAAATCGTTCACCGAAGGTTAAAATCCTCGAAATACTCGATGGAAGAAAAGTTAGTAATTTTGAAGCTGATAGCACGAGTCGGGGATAAGGACGAAATATTATTTGTTGAAGATCTTCTAATGACAAGTAATTCACTTATCCGGGAAGAATTATTGGAGTTGTTTTATAGTTTCTATCGACGGAAATTACTCACTCTCGAAGAATTAAAGGATTATATCGGAAGAATACTGATTACTTCTAATAATATGAATCCTGAATTTAAATTAAAAGCCATCATCAAGAAGATCTATAAGGAGATCGAATAACATGATTATCTGGCTTATGGAAAATTTTGATATACCGGGTCACCGGTTATTGGGATATGTAACGGTTCGGTCATTAGCTGCGATGTTAACCGCTTTTTTAATTGGAGTGATTTTCGGAAGACGATTTATCACCCTAATTTATCAACTCAATTTTCGTGACAAAACCCGGGATTATGGTGATATCTCTCCTCGTAATAAAGATGGTACGCCTACAATGGGAGGAGTAATAATCTTTATTTCCTTTCTCTTTGCTGTATTGATGTGGGGAAGACTTGATAATTTCCAATTAAAAATAGTTTTATTGGCTGCTTTTTGGTTTACTGCCGTGGGTTTTTTCGATGATTATCTAAAAAGCGTTAGGGGTTCGAGCGATGATGGAATGAGTCGGAGTGTGAAGCTTTTTTTTCAGGTATTATTCGGATTAATCTTATCTATATTGGTTCTTTCTCCTCATTCGACACCATTTCCCCAGAAATTGATTACTCAACTATTTGTCCCATTTTTTAAGAATCCTGTAATCGATTTATCGTACTTTTATTATGCATTCATCGTTCTTGCTATTGTAGGGATTTCAAATTCGATTAACTTTGCTGATGGTATGGATGGTCTTGCTTCGGTACCGGTATCGTTTACTGCTCTTGTATATGCTGTTTTCGCTTATATTATCGGTAATGCTAAACAATCGCAATAT
>JAKAGC010000293.1 GCA_021817755.1 Acidobacteriota bacterium
GATTGTAAATAACTTTTCCACCGAAAATAGAACCGTTATACCACAATTCAACACCATCATACATAGCTGGTATATTGAAATCATCCAGCATATTTTTGACTTCATTATGAGTGAAACCGAACCAATTGTTAAATTCCTGCGATAAAAGGGTATATACTCCCTGATTGTTGAGGCCTGAAAATATGGATTCGCGTGCTATTCGCATTATTCCGGTCATAACACTTTTTTCCAGGTATGAATCCATATCTTTGAGCCCTCCTCCCAAAAAATTTCTCATAAATTCTATTATCTCATCATAATAGCCGCTATTATATCCGGCGTGTATGGGCATATCGTATTCATCGATTAATACCACCACACGTTCTCCATAATACCGGCTCAAATAGACCATTAATCGTTTTAAACTATTTTCATAATCTCCTTTGTCGCCTTTAAGAGATATCATTTTCTCGAAATATTCCATTTCAGAAGGGAGAAGAATATTGGAGGAAAGTAAATAATAATGCAATGAATACTCATCCTGAATCAATTGTTTTATTTTATTAAAGCATGTTTCCCAATCGGATTGCTTAATATCTTTGAAGGTTATAAATATAACCGGATATTTTCCCATCTTTTCCGAATAACTTTTTCCTGCATTATTAATTAACAGGGTATCGAATAGATGTTTATAATCATTTGAAGGTAATTCATTCTTATTGGAGGGTATCCTGTCATTCTGAACCGGGACAAAGCGTTCGGGGCAACAATCATAATAGTATTTTAACATTGACATATTGAGGGTTTTCCCAAAACGGCGGGGACGAGGAAGAAGAAGAATTTTGTCCCCACTATCGATGACTTCTTTAATAAACAGTGTTTTATCAACGTAATAATATTCACCGGTTATTATATCTTTGAAATCAGAAACCCCAATAGGCAACTTTCTCATTTTCATATTCGATCACCTTTTCGATTATAACATAACGTGAAATCATTATCAACTCTATAATCTTCTCCTCTCTTTAATATAACAGAAGGAATGAGTACAATTTTTCTAATTTTTATTTGAAAAGGGAATTTAAAGTCTTTTATAATTATCCAAAATATAACTACTTTAGAGGGATTTAAGAATCGATAATGCTGTTTTGATTCCATCGGCACCGGAACTGATTATCCCACCGGCCAATCCACTTCCTTCTCCACATATATATAAATTTTCAAACCCGGCACTCTTTCCCCCTTCATCCCGAACCGCCTGTATAGGCGAAGAGGTCTTGCTTTCCAATCCCATCATCACACCTTCATCGAAGCTTTTTATTTTCCTGCAAAAACCCGTTATTCCCTCTCTTAATGATTGGACAATAACTTGAGGAAACAATGAATCAAAATCGGCTGAGATGAGCCCCAATGGATAACTGGTAACCGGAAAGGATTGAGAAACTCGCTGCTCAAGAAAATCATGAATTAAACATGCAGGCGCTGCATATCCTTTTGAATAATCATAAAATCTTTTTTCAAGCACTTCCAACCAATCCAATGCTTCCAAAGGAGTCAATTCCCTGTTTAATAACCGCGGAAGATCAACGGCTGCGACGATGGCTGCATTTGCATATGGGGAATTCCGTAAATAATTACTCATGCCGTTTACTATATTGGTTTGGGAAGTAACCGCAGCTGGAACAACCTTTCCTCCGGGACACATACAAAAAGAATAAACCGGAAGAAATGAATCTTTGTTAAATGTTAATTTATATTCAGCGGCTTTTACTCCCGGAAGAACCGGCTTTCCCCATTGTGAGATATTGATGGATTGCTGAGAATGTTCTACCCGGCTTCCAATTGCAAATGGCTTCACCCGGAAGGGTACGCCTATTGAGATTAAGTGCCGGTAAGTTTCATAAGAAGAATGCCCGGTAGCAAATACGAAATAATGGCTGTCAATGATTCCTTTATCAGTATCGATTGCATAAGGAAGCTGTTTATCCTTTGAAAGTAATAAGCGGTTTGCTTTAGTATTGAAAAGGATATTCCCTCCTTTTTCAATAAACGTTTCCCGGAGTGTTTTAATGATTCCCAAAAGATTATCACTTCCGAGATGGGGTGAAGAGAGGTAAGCGATTTCTGCGGGAGCACCTGCTTCAATATAGGAATCGAATATGAACTGGCGTTCCAGTGAAATGGTCTTGGTCCGGCAGGTGAGTTTACCATCAGAAAATGTACCGGCTCCACCTTCTCCGAATCCATAATTGCTGCGTTCATCGAGTAAACCCGTCTCTTCAAACCGGGAAATCCGGGCTTTGCGTGTATCCACATCTGCCCCTTGTTCCAATAGGATTACATCAAAACCGGCAAATAAGAGAACATATCCTGCAAAAAATCCTGCAGGTCCGCTACCAATTACAACTACTTTTTTATCTCGCTTTTTATAGGGGATGTTTAAGGTGGGGGAAGTGGATGGATTTTCTCCGCGTAAGGAAGGAGAAGAAACTCCTACCCGTATTTTCCAATGAATATTATGCTTATCCCTGGAATCCAGACTTTTTCGCTCGATGGTATAAGTAAACGATTGAGAAGGAATACGTAATTTCTTCGATATTTTTTGAGAGAGATCAACCGGAGTATATCCTGTCTGAATATTAACATCTAAAACCTGGAATCCCATCTATGCCTCATATTATATCAATTATCATAGAATCGATTTTCATGGTACTGCGGGGACACATTGCTTTCACAGGCTATTATTAAAATTCTCAGTATTCAAATTCTTATTTATTCAATTTCTCTGTGCTCTCTGTGTCCTCTGTGGCTAAAATCAAAAACTCTTTTTGGATTTACGTAACATCCGTTAATATTTCATGAATGTACGTTCCCAACGGGTATTGGAGAAAAATTTCCAGAATATTTTCAATGTATTTTTGATTTTTTCACTGGTACTTTCAGAAAGGTAATCCTCATCTTCCGAATCATAAGACCAATAGACGCGCCAGGGTCTTCCAATAATGTAGTTATCAGGCAGAGGGCCCCATCCCCTGGAATCGAATGAATTATTGCGATTATCACCCATGCAGAAATAATGATGAGGGGGAACGACATAAGCTTTCCCATCTGGGGTATCAATAACACTGTCCCTATATTTTTTAGGAAAATCCTGATGCCACATCCAGGAATCTTGAGGAGGGAAATCCGGTGTTCCACCGGTTCCACGGAAGATAGTATAAGGTTCGGTAAGGGGTTTTCCATTGATATAAACAATGTTATCGGAAATTCGAATCGTTTCGCCCGGCAGAGCGATTACGCGTTTTACAAGGTTTTTCGGTTCCTCTTTCCGGTTAATTTCGCTAGGTCCGATGAAGGTAACGATCATTCCGCGTTCGATATGTACCTGGGGGAGAAATAGATGATCGACTGAATTAATGGAATGGGAATAGCGAACTTTATCCACCATTAAATGATCCCCTATAAGCATCGAGTTTTCCATCGAAGATGAAGGGATGACATAGGTTTGAAGTAGGAAAGCATTCACGAAGAAGACAAATAGAATAACTTCCAGAAAAAGTTCCAGATATCCTTTGAAAGAAAAGCGATCTTCCGGGATTGGAACGACATTTAATTGATTGTTTTCTATATTATTAAGCATATTGTATTTTACCTTATTATGTCCTTAAAATCAATTCACTTTTTTATTGAAAACCTCTCCGATTTCTGGTATCCTTCTATAAAACAAAAATCCCCAAAATAGATAGGAGTTGGTTTCATGGATTTGATTTCCTTATTAATACTTGCAGTTGGACTTTCAATGGATGCGATGGCCGTTTCGGTATCTACCGGTATTTGTGTTAAGGAAATCGCTTATCGGGATAGTTTAAAGATGGCCGGATTCTTTGGAATTTTTCAGGCCATAATGCCATTAACCGGATGGACCCTCGGTATAAGCTTCAGGAAGCTCATCCAGGGAGTCGATCATTGGGTGGCATTTGGTTTATTGTTTTTAATCGGCGGAAAAATGATCTATGAATCCTTTAAGAGCAATTGTGAAACGACTCCCAATAATCCGTTGAAGTTCCATGTATTGCTTGGATTGTCTATTGCCACCAGTATCGATGCTCTGGCTGCCGGGGTTAGTTTTGCCGTATTAAAATTGGATATTATTAAAGTGATTTTGATTATCGGATTCACAACATTTTCAATATCATTTATTGGGACACGGATTGGGAAGCGGGTTGGTTGTCATTTTTCCAGTAGGGTTGAGTTGATCGGGGGAATTGTTCTAATTGGGATTGGTGTGCGGATATTGATTCAACATCTGATTAGCAGAATATAGAGAAATGCATTTTATTAAAGATGACGTCTTATAAATTAATTGTTAATTGCTATTGAATTCCAGGGAAGATGCAAGGTAGAGAGGGTAATGGTGAATTTTTCTATTCTTATCGATCGATATTTCCCTGGCACTAAGTATTACGCGGTAAGGTGGAGAGTATTTCTCGGCGAAAACTTTTATACTTTTAGCTTGAGTCACCCAGCCGGATTTAATTTCGATAGGGATGATCCCATTTCCCGTTTCCATTAAGAATTCAACTTCAGAGGTTGATTCTTTCCAGGAATAGAGTTCATCCAATCCGGTGGCTGTAAATTCCTGTGCTATGAAGTTTTCTGCAAAATATCCTTTATATGTACCGTAATCGTAGTCGATAATCGTTTTTGGAGAGAGTTTGCTCATAGCCCCAAGGATGCCGATATCGAAAAAATAGAGTTTGAAAAAGGTTTCATTTTTAAAAGCGTTAAAGGGGAGCAGTGGTTTTTCGATAATGAAGGTTTTAATAATAAGTCCGGCAGTATGGAGCCAATCGATGATGCTTTCCAATCGTGAATAGCCTTTAATGCCTGGAATAACATCTTTAAATTTAAATTTGGATGCCGAGCCATCCTGGTTTTTTCCCAATTGAGCCGGGATATTTCGCCATAAACGATCGATGTTCATGGAATTCAGTTTCCCCGAATGTTTCGCCATATCAGCCGCATAGGATAATATTAAATTGTTTTGTTTTTCGCGTACCATATTTAATGCATTATATAAATCGTCTTTATAAATATTGAAGATATTAACGACTCCGGGAAGCCCGCCGGTTATGAAATATATTTTCAGGAGTTCCCATAACCGTGAATGGATGATCGAAGGAATGGGCGTATTTATATTGAAATTGGCGATGAATTCGTAGGCTTTTTCTTCTCCGGTTCCTTTTAAGAATTCAGTGAAGGTCATGGGGTACATATTTAAAAATTCGACTTTTCCTACAGGGAAAGCGCTGGATCCGAAGTGAAGGCCTAATAGGGACCCTGCACAACAAATAGCTAAGCCCGGGAGTTCCTCGCAAAAGTATTTCAAGCTGGTTAAGGCGCGTGGGCAGTGTTGGATTTCATCGAAGATGAGGAGGTCTTCGTCTGGGTTTATTGTTGTGTTTAGAAAGAAGTTGAGTTCTTTTAGAATGCGAAGAGGTTGGAGGTTATCTTTGAATATTTTTTCAAGGTCTTCATTTTCTTCGAAATTAATATAATGGTGATGTGGGAAATGTTCCTGGCCGAATTCTTTCAGAATATAAGTTTTCCCTACTTGTCTGGCTCCTTTGATAATAAGTGGGGAGCGCGTTTTGCTATTTTTCCATTTCAGAAGCTTGGAAATTATGTTTCGTTTCATGGGCGAATAATAGCAGAATGTGAGAAAAAGTGCAAGGACTTTTTCACAAATTTGAGAAAAAATCAAAGGACTTTTACATTCCAATTATAATTTATCTGATGTAAAACTTTTATTTTTATTAAATAGTCATCCCCGGATTACTTGTCTTTTAAGGTCA
>JAKAGC010000294.1 GCA_021817755.1 Acidobacteriota bacterium
CTTTTACGCGTTCCCATGCCTGGTCCATGGTTAGTGACTGGTGCCAGTGAGCCAGTAATGAACCATCCTGTATATTAAGCGGGAGAACAGCTAAACCGGATTTCTCAAAGGGATGGTATTTCTCTTCCATAAAACCGACATCATCATTGGAACCGAATGTGGCATCATAATTATATCCGGCATTGCGCAGATTTTCCCAAAGTTCGGGGGGTTGGTAAAGCCAGTGAATGCGAAGCCCCCATTTTTGCTTACCGGGGAGCATGGTTTTAAATACTGCCAATTCTTCAGCGGCTTTATCCACACTCAGATGGGCGTTTATACCATGTATTCCAACTTCCCATCCGTTCTCTTCCAGGTATTCCAATTTATTACGGAGCTCTCGGACATCATAATCGGTTCCGCGGCGCTCGGGAGCAGGAGTATGATCATCGATAAATCCCTGCGTTCTATAGAATGGAATAAAATAGAAAGTAGAACGAACATCATACTTTTTTTCGATTCCCAGTATCAAATCAAGACTCTTTTCCCAGGGATCGGGGATCATTCCTATTTTGATGAGTGGAAATAAAAGTCCTGTAAAAAAAGAACGTAAATACTCTCGGAAGGTTAAATCCTTTTTTAACCAACGCGCCAAATTGGAAAACATACACCGCTTAATAAATGAACCGGCGGTTTTACTAAAAAAAGGCATGTGTCTGATAAACAAATGATCGACATCATGGGTCAAAACTAGTGTATAAGGTGCGTCATTTTTCATAGTGGTTTTTTGGATACGATAATTTTTATATCTTTCACTCGGAAATGCTGCCCTACTGCACGAGGAGTAAAGCTGAATACCAGGTTCACATGAGAAGCTCCGGGTCTGATTTTTTTTGATAGAACATAGGTCCGCCATACATGAGTGGTAAATCCATTTTTCAATTGTTCCCATTTCCCCTTGGGTTGTTCTTCGACATAATCCGACAGAAGTATAGAGTTTCCCTGGGGAGTCAGTGTGTGGGAAAAAGATGCCCTCACGATAAATGTGACATATTGATCGGATGGTATCGGTTCGGAGATAGAGCGTGGACTGAATTCATAACCGAAAAGCAATTGGGTTTTCTTTCCTTTTGCCATTCCAGTACAGGTAACGGTTAATGAATCACGCGGTGTTTCTTTTTTCGATTCCCGGACGGGTTTTGTTTCCATTGAAAATATTCCGGATTCCAATAACCTTATGGATTGAGGTGGATTGATATGCCGATAAGGAGGACGGGTAATCTCTTCTTCTAATTTACGTGGTCTGACTCTAAGCAATTGCCGTCCGTTATCTTCCATTACTTCGGTACATTCGACACCGAGGAACTCCTCCATCATTACAGCTCTGGCAAAGCGCCGGTGCATGACATTGATTAGCACATACGAACCACCTATATAATCTTTAAATAGGCGAAAAACTTCATCTCTTGAACCTTTCTTTTTGTTGGCCTGTATCAAGAACGGGACAGCGGTCGGACAGGAGTAATCCAATCCTTTTCCTTGTGTATGATAATAAAAAAACGGTTGGTTAACTGTAAGAACAAGTTGGTTTTTATCCAGTGAATCGAGAAACTCTTCAAGTTTATATGGATAATGGGGGTCTGTCTGGCTGATCTGAAGTTGCCATGTAGTTCTATAAGCAGGAAAGTAATTGACAAGATTGAAAATCACAATTAAAGCGAATGTGGAATAGCAGAGACTTTTTAACCATTTGGGTTTTTGAACAAGGAATAGGGAAAGTAGATAAAGAGTCATCACTATGGTTAGGGGAAATAGGGAAAGTTGATATCGAAAATTGGTATAACCTTTAATAGAAAGGAAAATCATGGTACAGAGCCACGAGAACACAAGGGCTTTTTGCCACCGTTCCCGTTTTTCCCTGGTCAGAAAAAACCAGACTAACAGCGGAAGCAAAATCCATCCGGTGTTTCCGACATGCTTGAACCGGAACAATACACCGAGGTAACCATTTAAAAGTAGTTTTCCGGATGAAGCAATATCCGCGGTGTATTCTTCCCGTGTTTGATCGGCGCGTGCATTCTTCTTATCGATTATAGGGTAAACCAGGAAAAGGACAAGAAGAGTTAAGAGAAGCGATGCAATACAAATAACAGTGATTGTGTGTTTATTCTTTTTCATGGCATTTTTCCTATAGAGCAGGAACATAGCTACTGTAGCCTGAAAGCGAGCCGTAGAAAATTTCCAGGAGATAATGGAAATTTCCAAGTACAAGGATAATAAGGGCGATACCTGCAACTTTTACAATCCGAATATACCACTTACTTTCATCAAAAAGAAAAAGAGCAAGCATATTAATCAGGGCAACAGCCAATCCAATGGGGTGTGTGAATCCGGCAAATCCGGAAAAAACAGCGAGGAGAAAGTAAGAGAGTTTATCCCGGTTTTTAATGGTATAGCCAAGCCAGATCCAGGACATCACCAGGAAAAAGATGCGGTATGTGTCGAGATGGTAGTTCATTAACATTGCGACAAATCCATAAGAACATATGATAACGAGTAAACCGAGTAGAGCAAGATGGGGACTTTTCCGGTAAAGCCACAGGAACATTACTGCAATGATAAGCAATCCATAGTAAATAGTCGTACTGCGATAAAAGAGATCAAAATCTTTTTCACGGTTCAAAGGTTTTGAATTGAGCATCATTTCCCAGGTGAGTAATAAAGAGAAGGAAGGTTTCTGAGACCCCTGGAAATAAAACCCGTTTCTGTCCGGGATCATGTATTTGGTATAAGGGATGGCTTTTTGGTTGTAATACATTTTTCCCAGGTTTCCATAGACAAGGGCATCATGTTGTTCAATAGGGATGCGAAACGCAGTAGGGAGATAAAGTATTAAAAACGTAGCCAGTAAGACCAAAACGGCACTCCAATAGCTTGAACTTTTAAATTTCCCTAATGGTGTAAGCGTTTTTCGTCGTTCCCGAATGGTTCCGAACCACTCCCTTGTGTTTCGGATCAATAAAAGGAATCCACGCCAGGAAAGAATCCCAATTAAAGAAAAAAACACGATTACGACCGACATATAGAAGGTATTGGATTGACGGGGAAAGAGAAGCAGCAGGTAATAAAGAAGAAGTACTGTGATAACGGGGCCGAATCCAAGGGAGTACAATATCAGTTCAAAAGCAGTGTATTTCCGTTGAGAGTTAAACACGAGCAGAACAGATGCCGTAATGACAGAAAACAAAATACCTGTAAGTAAAAATTTTAAGAGAAAAGCGATCATGGATTAATTTCCTTTAAAGCATTTTTTTGTTTATTCACCTGGGCGATGGTAATGTGCCATCGTTCCCTCATTTGAGAAATTCTATTTTTATATTTCCCGGTATAATCCAAATCGCGAAGTTTATAAACGATTTGCCGGGCTTCTTTATAGTTTTGATTCATCATTTCCATTTCAAAAATGGCTTCATAAAGTTCAAGATTATTGACAGTTTCCCTGATTTCATCTTTTATCCTGCGAAAAAAACTCAGGATATTTCTTGCCAATGCTCCATTATCGGATATTCGAGCAACAAATATTTTATTAAAGGAGTATGTCCGGATATACTCCATATTTCTAAAAAATTTGCTTTTAAGTTTTTCCTGACCGGTGAGGAAAACAATGTATATATCTCCCCGTTGTTCCCCGGAAAGAATGGCCGGATAATCCTTCAGAATGGGAATGGAGTTTTTTAGAACCACATATTGGAGATTTTTATCGGTATAATAGTATTTACATGAGTAAAAAGCGTCAGGTGCCCATTTTCCGGGAGGAACCAGGTTATAAATATATGCAGTATCACCGGGTTTGGATTCATATTTGAAGAGATCGTAGAGCTTTCGGTATTCATGGTGTTTCGCACTGTAAGCGGATGCCAAATTGGGAAAATTCCAGACAAATGAACCGATCAATAGTATTACAAATAATGCATGTGGCAAATATTTTAGTCTAAGTCCCGGTTTTATTTTTACCAGATCGAACAATAGCCGGTAACCATAAAAAGCCGAAAGAGCCATTAAAGACATAATTACAGGCATAGTGGAAATAAAATACCGTGTTTGAACAGGATAGATTATCGTACTCTCAAATGTCGCATGAAATATCTGGGGGTAGATGACAGTGAACAAAAAGAAATATAGAAAATACGGAAATGTTTTATTATTATTAATTTGGGATTGCTTCTTATAATAATAAATCCAACCAATTACTCCAAGAAGAAGAGTAAAAATAAAAAAGAGCACATATCGGTTCAACAGCCCATCAATATAAAAGCTATATGTTGTTGAATCAAAAGAAAAAAGAAGTTGAAGGATATTTTTGACTACTTCGGAAGCATCAGGTTTGGCAATGTAATTATGAGCTTTAGTGTTAGTAATATTCATATAAAGGAAAGGGATGATCATTATAAGAGAAGATAGACTGGTCAAATATACAGCAAAAATCTTTGTACGGTATTTTTTATAGAATAGGAATGGCAATAGCGTAAGACTGGCTACAAGCAAAAACACAGTAGGTTGAAAACCTTCGGAAAGGAGAAACCATGTTTGAACGATAATCAGAAGAATATAGGACCAATACCGCTGATTTTTATCGCTGTCGTTTTCCAGTATTCGAAAAAGTAATAACAGGTAAAGTAGTGCGTAAAAAATAGTATTGGCAGCAGGTTTTCCAACTCTCGAATATAAGTAAAAATGGGAATTAAACATGAATAGAAATACCATCATAAAGACAATATAACGGTTTTGCACAAATTTCTTTATCAGAAGGAAAAACAAGAGAACACTTAGTGCTCCCAGTAAAACACTGTGAATTCGAATACCGGTTTCATTTAATGCGATATTCGAGATACCTAATCCTTGAAGTATCAAAGGGAAAGGAGGTTGCTGCATATTCGAAGAATTCTCGGGTATCCCCAAATCCCAAAATCCCCCATGAGAAAGGCTCGTCATATAGTCTTCATCGCCCCAAATATCTCTGTGTGCAATATTCGGAAATAGCAAAATAAATGCCGCAATAAAAATAATCACACCTATTAATATCGGTCGACGTTCAAAGAGTCCTGTTTCATTTATTGTACCGGTCATTGTTTCGCCCATTCCAGTCCTCCCCATATTTTCCCTTTTACAATATCAGGAGCTGTTAAAACCAACGTCATCATGAGAGCAAATATAATGTTGAAAAAGAAAGGGTAAATATTTTCGAAACGGATAAAACTCGACAGGATACAACCCAAACACAGTAATAATCCCAAAACACCCGATAAATTTATTACCCGGATGCTTTTAACATTAGTTAATCGTATAACAACATATGTGAAAAGAGCCAAACAGAATAGAGTATTCATTATGAAAAAATATATCGCTATTCCCTTATGATCTGGAATCTCGCTCAAATATACGGATGCATTTTTCCCCAGATTAAACAAGATAAAAAACAATGCATTCATTCCAAATATGAACCAAAATCGATCACGCAAACCACTACTTTTTAGCACATTCCAGAGGTACACACAAACGATTAAGATTATTCCAAAAACCAGAAATATTTTCAGTTTCAGTAATAGTGGATTAACATTTGGAAACAAAAAAGCATTTTTTATCTCTTTCTTTGTTAAAGCTCGGTCAAAAAAGAATATATTCCGGGTTTCACCTTTTAATAGACCCCCCATTTTTTGGGGGTGTTCTCCAGGTAAGAGAGTTATGGTTTGAAGTAAGGGATTTTTAGCTTTGACTTCCTTTTCCCATGCCACATCTCCATTCGTGAAAGTTGTTAACATCGCTCGATTTTCATCTC
>JAKAGC010000295.1 GCA_021817755.1 Acidobacteriota bacterium
GAAGAAACTATTAAGTAATCCGGAAAGAGAATCGGAATAAGAAAGGCTCCATTGGTAACCTTGCCCCACACGAGAAGCATTCATCATAAGGAAATCATAATAAAAAGGGACAATATATGCGGCTGAGAGAAGAATACCTGTTAATATTGCGGAACTGGTAACCATAAAATATTTTAACCGCGAAGGATGATTGACTTGAGTACCTTCAGTTATTTTAGGAATAATAAAAGGAATAAAAAGAGTAACAATCGCAACTCCAAGAAAAGACAGATACATTTGCTGGGGGTGACCTCCACAAATTAACAGGTATGTCGAAGCGATGATGGAAGCAGGGCCAATGAACCGACTAGGTTTCAGAAAATAAAATACAAGGGACGTACATAGCAATAAATACCCGATATAATTCTCCAATGAAGCACCATACCGGAAGAGATCCAGCATCCGTAAATTATATACGGTTATAAAGGAAATGATAAAAGCAAATATTGTATTCAAACGGAGTCTTCGTAGTAAGACAAAAAGCGCCAGGTGGGCAATCCCCAAGGAAAAAAGCCTTAATAATGTATTCCAGAGAAGTGCATTCCCGTCCCAATAACCGGGAAGCAACGCTGCTATATAAAAAAAGGGGTGGTACATTCCTCCGAGTGTAAGTCCGGAAGCAGATAAACCGCCTGCATAACCGGGAACAAAAAGTGGAAAAGTCCCATGCTTGATTGAGAATTGAAGGTCCATCTGGTTTTGGATATCATACGCAACGTAATCATTCCCGATGGTATATTTCGATACAAAAGGTACCTGCCAGTAAAAAACAACAAACGGTAAAAGAAGGATAAGTGTATAAATTACATATTTTCCAACACATTGTTGAGTTTTCATTGTACTGCACACTCCTTTGGAGGTTTTATTACATATATTTCTAATTTTCATTGAAGTGAAAAATCGTGAAATGATAATGACTATTATAAACCTTAATCAATTAAAAATCCATACACCATCTGATAATTCACAATCTACCCTTTGTATAATAGAAAAAATTCGTTAATGTGGCGGCACGAGAAAATCCAAAAATTGATTAGAAATTTCCCAAAGTGATTGAGTTTTACAAAAAAAATGGTAAACTATTATGTTACACAAAAATGAATGATAGCAACAAACGAAGGGTTTTGGGTTTTCTATTTGCTGGATTATGAACCGAACCCGGGACAGGAGTGTGTATTGGGATTCGATGAACTCTATGGGAATCGGTTAGCCCGGCAGATTTTATCCAGTTATTTACGAAACAGTATAATACCTTACAGTATGATTTTCTCCGGCCCAGCGTCGGCAAATATGTTGTCATTTGCCCTCGCATTTGCAAAAGGGATAAATTGTCTCGAAATGGAAGGGGATTTTTGCGGTCATTGCCGTCATTGTATAGAGATCGATAAAGAGATTTTTATCGACTTAAATGTACTTCAACCCGATGGACAGAATTATAAAAAAGAGCAAATTATTTATTTAGTGGAAGATAATTATAAAAAACCGCTTAAAGCCAAGCGAAAAATCAATATCCTGAAAGAAGCACACAAGATGAACGATATGGCAGCCAATGCCTTTTTAAAAGTTTTGGAAGAGCCTGCATCTATGAATGTATTTATATTGCTTACAGATAACTTAAGAGCAATGCTTCCCACCATCACATCGCGGTGTCAGACTTTAAAATTCTCCCCACTTTCGAGCCGGGAAATTGAAACCAGTCTTAAACAGAAAGGTTATGATGAAGAAAAAGCCCTTTTGATTTCCTATCTTGGCAGCACCATGGATAGTGCATTGAGTACGGATTTCAATCAATTAATGAAGAAACGGGATAATATCCTTTCCATCCTGGAGAGTTTGTTAACACAAAAAGGAACGGATTCCATTTTACTCGACCTGTTTAACCTGGGAAAAAGCCGTGAAAAATTTTTGGAATATTTTGCGGAGTTGGTTAACATTTTGGAATTACTGCTAAGAGATATCATGATTCTAAAAATAGATAATGAAAGTAACTTTGTAATCAATATCGATTATAAAAATAAATTAAGGGAATTATCTCGCTTTATTACCATGGAAAAAACACTCTTCTTGATTCGAAAAATGGAATACCTTCTGCGAGATATCCAGAGAAATCTGAATGTAAAAGTTTTATTACAGGAATTCATGACGAGTTATTCAAACAATGAGGTTGATTATGTTTAGAGTGATAACAGTAAGAATAGATGACCGGAATGATGTATTGCATTTCAAAACAACTGACTGCGACATCAGACCGAACGACCATGTTATTTTCAAATCGTTTCTTGGTGAAGAACTGGGAATAGTTGCCAAATCACTTGGAAATATATTAAATGAAATAAAAAATTTGTGTGCAATCCCGGAGATATTACGAAAAGCCACAGATAAAGATTTGGAAAATTTCAATAAGAAAACCCAGGACGAAATAAAAGCGTATGATTTTTGCTTGCGCCGGATAAAAGAACGGGAAATACCGATTAAATTAATTAAAGTCTCGTTCTTCACTTCCGAACGTAAAGCGATATTTTATTTTACTTCCGAAGGACGGATTGATTTTCGCGATCTGGTAAAAGACCTTGCTAAACGGTTTAAGATGCGCATCGAAATGAGACAAATCGGAATTCGAGACGAAGCGAAGATGGTTGGGGGTTTGGGAATATGTGGCAGACAGTTATGCTGTAAAACATTCCTCAACAGCATCGAACCGATTACACTACAGATGGCAAAACGCCAGAATCTCAATATGAACCCGGTAAAAATATCGGGTCAATGCGGAAGATTAATGTGTTGTCTTTCATACGAAGAAGACACCGGTGGCCGTATTTACTTTGAAGACCAGGATGAACTGGTGGGCTACAACGAAGAAGAGGATGGAGAAGATGAGATGGCACAGGAGATGGATATACCTTCGGAAAGAGCTCCCAGGGAGGGATAAGACATGAAAAAGAGTGACAGAATTCCAGTAATCACTATTCTATTTTTAATTGTTTACATGGCTTTCCCACTGTTGCAACAAGGTACAGAAAAGCCCCTGTATCTGTTTTATAATCTTCCGTATGGGGCGCGGGCGCTTGGAATGGGAAATGCATTTACAGGCATAGCAGATGACTTGACTGCTGTTTATACAAATCCCGCAGGTATAGCCGGCATTCAATTCCCCCGGATTTCCCTCGAATACCGGAAAGATGATATGTCCTACAATCACTCGGCGGAAACCTTAACAGATTCGACTTCTTCCAAAGAGTATAATTATGGATTCACGGGGAACTTAAAGAATTTAAATTTTTTCTCAATAGCTGCTCCCGTAAATTTCTGGGACTTACGGTGGAGCTTTGCATTAAGTTATTACCGTTATATCCCCTACGGAATAAACGGACGCTTTACCGGAAAACTAACGACAACAGCAAACAATGAAACATGGACAGATAGCACATGGAAGGTGGTCGACGGACAATCGGGAATCGATGTTCTCGCTCTCTCAGGTGCCTTTTATATATTTAATGAACTCTCATTCGGTGTTACACTACAGAAATTCTTTAACAATGGTGATATTTCTTACAATGTAAGTGGTCAACAGATGAGTTATATTCGGAAATATTCGGAAAAACTGGACGGGTGGGGGCTTATAATGGGGATGTTATTCCGTCTGGATGAAAATATTTCTCTTGGTTTTACGTATCAAACTCGCTTTTCCAGTACACTTTCCACTGATATCACCTTTACCGATCTGTTGGCCAATTCAGATCCGGTCACCACTTCGGATGACTCTACTTTAAAAATTCCCCCGCGTTTTTCTGCGGGAGTAATGATTAAACCTTTTAAACATATGAGAGTGGGATTCGATTACAGCATCATTTACTGGTCGAAAGCTTCCCTATCGGGTTATTTTGATAATACGGAAACACTTCAATACCCCGTTAGAGATGATTTTACTTTTTCGCAAAAAGACAATGTTGCATTACGAATAGGCACAGAGATCGATATCCCGATGAAATGGATGATTTTATACCTGAGAGGCGGAATATTTTCAGAGAAACAATTATTCACCGATATAGCCAATAATGCGGCCAAAGTAAAAGGTTTTTCTTTGGGTTTGGGTATAGAGTTGGCAGCAGGATTACATATGGATATGGGATATATGAAACAAAATGCAAAATGGCAGGAAGCCTCATACTTTGATGCCACAAATGGAGTAAATACCAAATTAAAAAACAACGTATTATGTGTATCCGTATCTTATGAATTTGGAAAAAAACAGACAAATTAATATCAAACAACCAATCAAAAATTTTTCAGGGGCCCGGGGGGCGGTTTTATAAAAAAGCCCCCGGAGTAAAAATGAAAAGCCAACACGAATTATGTATCGGATCCCTTCGTTCTGGGGGATTAATCACCAATTATCATTGTTCTTCGAAATGTAGACATTGCTTATATGCCAGTTCACCCCGCAGATCGAAGGATTATATCGATGAAGAAACTGCGGTAAATGTATTTAAAACAGTGATATCCCTGGGCTGTTATTCGCTTCACATTGGAGGAGGAGAACCGTTCTTAAATCAGGAAGGGTTAAAAAAAGTATTAATTACTGCCGGCAAGGTAGGGATGGATATAGAATACGTGGAAACCAATTCTTCCTGGTTTCAGGATAAAGATTCAGCCATTCGATTACTTGAAGGATTAAAAACCAATTCCTTAAATACCCTTCTGATATCCATCAGTCCTTTTCATAATGAATTTATCCCTTTTTACAAAGTAAAAGAAGTTATTCATGCTTGTAATAAAGCCGGAATATCGGTATTTCCGTGGATTTATGATTTTTACGGGGATATCGACCGGTTTCCTGATGATAAACCGGTTCCATATTCACTTTATACAGAAACCTTTGGAACGGATTACACAAAGAAGTTGTTCAGGAGATATTGGATTCATCCCGGAGGGAGAGCATTGACGGCTTTGGCGGAAGTATACGGAAGAAAAAATACGGCACTATTAATCAAGGATAGAACCCCATGTATTGAGTTGGCCAATACCTCGCATTTCCATTTCGACCTATATGGTGATTATATTCCCGGGTTATGCAGCGGGATACGAATAGGGATGAAAGACATGGGAAAACCATTATCAAAAGAGAAATACCCATTTATTTACTTATTATATAATTACGGCATCAAAGGATTTTATGATGAAGTCGTATCTACCTTCGGTTTTATTCCAAAAGAATCTTATATTTCCAAATGCGATTTATGCCTGGATATCCGGCGGTTCCTGGTAATGGAAAAAAATATGGATAATGTGGAATTCGGGCCTAAGGGATTTTATGAGGAACTTTAATCCAAATTAACGATCGGAAGCCGATTGAAGTATTTCAAGATGTTCGAGGTCTTCAGGCAGGTTATCGGGCTTAATGGAAATTAACCATCCTTCCCCATAGGGATCATAAATCATTTTTGAGATATCCTTTTGAAGTTTATCGTTAACTTCCATGACCTGCCCGGATAAAGGGGTGCGAACGGAATGGGATTGATTCTTGGAATCAATTATCTTGATACAGACTTCACTTTGTTGGAGAGACTGTTTTTTTCGCGGGAATTCGATAGAAGAAATATCCTTAATAATCCGGACCATGAGATGATGGATACCGATACGGGAGTGTCCATCCGGATTGATGGAAGCCCAGGAGTGCTCTTTTATGCAATAAAGACCGGAAGGAATGGAAATCTCAACAAGTTTTTCTTCACGAATTTGCATTCGATTGGCAATTTCCTCATATAGAAACCT
>JAKAGC010000296.1 GCA_021817755.1 Acidobacteriota bacterium
ATAATTCTTATCAACGGTTTTGATCTGGCCTGTACGGTCTACTATTCGTGCGTTTTCCAGGATGGATGATATGGAACAACCGAAAGCACCGGCATTAACTGCGGCTGCACCGCCGACAGAACCGGGAATACCGGCGAGAAAATCCATCCCATCGACATTATTCTCCCCATTCCATTTCATCAACTCTTTAATGGGAACACCGGAATTGACAACAATTTGTGAAGGGGAAAGCTTCCGTATGCCGGATGTGCGGTTTAATACGACCACGAGTTCAGGGGCATGGGAAGGAAAGATGACATTGCTTCCGCCTCCGAGTAAAATGAAGGGAATCTGTTCGCGGTTTTGCTGTAAAAATACAAGCAAAGGGCTAAGAATGGATTCATCGGTAACAGATATCACCATTCGGACATTACCGCCGATTCCCATTGTCAGATAGGGTTCGATGGGAGTATCGGGAGTATAAGGTATATTGTTTTGATTAAGGAATTGTTCGAGACTATCCATGTGTTATTAAATTACAATGCAGTTAACCGGTGAATGGCATTTCGTTGATACACCGTGTTATTAGAAATTATATTCGCCGCAGCGGCCTTGAATATCCAGCAATTGCCTCATAATCATACGGTCGATATCTACGGGGGTGAGCGTCTTTTCGATGAGTACGTTGCTGTGGCTTTTGGATTTAATGAGTATTTGTAAATTGTGCTCGGCTTCTGTTTTGGGAATCCAGATAAATGTGGGTTTGTCTTTTTTGGATAATTTCTTATCCAGAACCAGTTCCGGTTTGCTTTCCGGTTCTGCGGGTTTGGTAAATATCTTGATTTCGTAATCGGGGTCGATCAGGTTTACTGGGTTCAAAGAGAAGAGAACCGATTTTCCAACGGGGATAAGACCTTGCGGTTCATTCGATACTTCCACACCGTAATAATTTCCGATTTTAGCCAGTCGCCGGTAAGTCGTATACGGATCTTCGGCCCCCTCTTCTTTATCTTCCTGGGAGACGATGTAGATGTAATGATTGATACATACGGGATTGGTAACGGCCAGACGTTCCAACGGGAAGTTTTGGGATTTCTTATGCTTATAATCAAGGAATTTAATCCGCTTATCCCATAATACCACGGCTACGAAATCCTTCATGGGAAGAGGCGCGTATTGCAAACTTGAATCCAATTTGTCCCACCAGTAGAGCGTGCCGTTTTTATTGAAGAAATAGATATTATTGTCTTTGGCTACGATAATAATATACTTACCGATTTTAGTGGGCTCTACTTTTAGATTATCACCCAATAGGAATTTCCATTTATTCTTGTGACTCTTCACTGAAAAATGAACCAGTTCCCGTGTCGAAGAACCGTAGTAAATATAATTGCCATCCAAGAGGAATCCTGAAGCCGCTGTATCCTTTAACTGGATGGATTGAATTGCGGGATTCGCCGGATTCATATCGATTATATGCAGGCTTTTCGTTGAGAGAACATAGAGGGAATTTCCCTGCCATTGACCATTGAAAACCGATTCTTTTTCATCTGTGGGAACCGTTTTGACTGTCTCACCTGTAAGGTAATTGACAATGACCGGCTGCATTTTTTCATCGTTGGGAACATAGCAGATAAGCGATTGATTTAATCCGATGATGTGATGAATCGTCCGTTTCTTCAATTCGGCTATTTTCTTCATGGAGGAGAGATCATAAATCATGTAAGAAGTAGGTGTTCCCGGGTTATTATCCGGTGCTTGGGCTTTTAATATGAGGTATTTTCCCTGTGAAAAGCAGTCAGCTTGAACCGGGCGTTCGGGAGAGAGCCGGAGATCGATCATTTTTTCATCCGGGTTCCAGCGGAAAATTTCGCCGTTCCAACCCACCAGGATTAGTTTCGATTCAAAAGGGATAATCGCTTTAATGACCGGTTTTCCCGTTAAGTTGATTAATTCTTCCTGGTTAAGAGAAGGGGATATCTCCGGGATTTTACTTGCCGCAGCGAAAAGCGCGGGAACAGAAAGTATCAAAAACAGCAATAAAAAAACGTTTCGTATTTTCATGGTAAGATCATTATAAAGAAAAAAAGCTATTCAGTCAAGAAAAAGGGCCAATCAATTTTATTGTCCACCGGGGGCGTCGGTATCGATATCGATTGGGTTATTTAAAAGGAATTCATCGGTAAAAATTTCTTTAAGTACCTCTCCGTGTAAATGAGTGGATAATTGGAAACCTGCATAATACAACAATGTGGGGTAAATGTCGAGGATGGAGACATCTTTTATTGGATAAGCGGTTTTCAGGGCATTTTTTTCATACATTAAAATAGTTCCCTGTGAATTCAACGGAATGTATACAAATATATCCTGTTCTCCAAAGAGGTGTAACAGAATGCGGCGCCACAAGGGGAGGGGTTCATATTCAAAGAAACTGACAATTACCAGTAATTCATTATCTCCCGTAGTGCTCATCAGGTTACCGATAATCGAGTCGTAATACTCATAATATTTTGCCAATAAGCTTCCGTACTGTTTTATTCCCGGATCTTCACGCGTGATGCTGCCGAATAATTCGGGCATATAATATTGATAAAAATAACGGCTTATAATTCCCAAACCGGGAAGTTGAACGATGGAATAGAAAATGGTACTGTCTTTCAGAACGGGAATCAAACCTTTGAGGTAATCATCAAAAAAGAAATACCGCTTTAATAGCTCATATTTTTTATCTTTTTCATCGCTTTTTTTCAAAAGATCGGGAAAAAGAAGCACGAACCGGTTGTTACGTGTAAGGGAGAGTTCCGAATAAGTGGCATTGGGAATCGTACGAAGAAGATTGGCGGTTTTTAATCCTTTCGATTCATAGTGAAGACGCAAATTATCGATGACATTGCTGTTGTTCCGGTTATAAAAGGTGGTTAGATTAAAGTGGGTGGATTTCCTGAAAAACACAAAACGGGGGCGCACATCGAATTCGTAATCCAATTCGGCAAATTTGAATTTTTCAAAGGAGTGGAGAGGAAAATGAGATGGCTTCACACCTGAAAAAGCAGTATTTAAGAGCGATAGGCTCATGTTGGGGCGTATGGTTTCAAATCGTCCGCTAACACCTTTGTTAATAATTTCACTGAAGTTCAGTAATTTTTGTTCCGAAGCAAGGGAATTAATGACATCCAGGGAGAGCCCATCCATCACTACCACGCGGATTTTTCGCGGTTCCGGTTTACCCGTACCCGGATTCTTAACCGGTTGCTGTTGGATGGTTTTATTGGCGTCTGTACGAGATTTAGAGGGAGACAATACCGTTGCCTGAAACCCATATAATACATTAAATAGAAGCACTGCCATAAAAAAGATCTGGGCCCATTTTTTACTGATTTTTTTAAAAAAAACAAATATAACACCGGTTAGAACAAGAGCAAGGTTAATGGAAAGAACACGGATAAAATTGGTTTTAACCGGTCCTTCGAGAAACTGGTAATAGTAATCATAATTGAGATATAGAACAAATGAGACGACGAGGATGGTAAACGAAAGAAAATAAGTAAGCGTAGGGGGAGTAAAAAATCCGATAGGGTATTTTTTTTCAGCAAAGAATTGAACGACAAAGAAAATTACACCTGTAAATACAATCCATATGGGGCCGTAGAATAGAAAAAGATTACCGAATAGCACGGCAAATTGCCATGCATCGAGGTGAGAACCGGGATTTAAAAGGAGGATTAGGACCTGGATAAAATAATTAAAGAAAGCGGCTGAAATGATTAAATTGATAAATAATTTAGCTGTTCGCGGCAATTTCGTTTATTTATCGTAATTTTTTGGAGTAGTAATAAGCATTAATGTGGTTTGTCCGATCCTGAATTCAACCTGGTCCGTAATTTCCGTAATAGAAACTTTTTCGTTATTGATAATGGTTCCATTTGTACTGCCCAGGTCGCGCAGGAAAACTTTATCATTCCTGACTTCAACCGCGACATGTTTCCGTGAAATTTCCTTATCCGGTATAATCAGATCGACCTTTCCACGACCTATAAGCACATAGGGTTTATCCAGGTGATAGATATACCCTGCCCTGGCACCTTTAATAATAGCCAACGAAATTTTCATGTCCGAAGGGAGTTTCAGGTTTTCATCCGTCCAGAGGGAATTATCCACATCGTGTTTGATGATTTTCGCCGTATCTTTTTCGCTAACGGATTCTTCATCATCTCCTTTTATTGTGAATATCGTATGGCATGATGAGCATTTCAACTTACGTTTTTGTTGAATCTTTTCGCTCGGCACATTGTACTTTGCATTACAATTGGGACATTGTATAATCATGAGGTAATTATATCATTAATTAAGATTTATTTTCAATTTTTTAGATAATTTTTTTTAATTCGGTTAATGCGGCTGCGGCTACCGGATCGGTTTCCAGGAAAACGCGAACACCTTCATCCGCAGAAAACTTGATTGTCAGCACTTCGCGCTGGATTTCAGTACGGATATCCTCCAACCCTTCATTATAATCTGCTTTATCATATTCGATCTTTTCCTTATCCAGGAAAGATTTAAACATTTCCATAATTTTGGAATCGACTTTGAAATCCAGACCAATCTGGATACCTGTATCCATGAGATAGCGGGCGAATTTAAAAAAGATTCCATTGGATATGAAGGTAAAAACGGGTCCTTTGTAAACATCCGGTTTTACATAAATATCCGGCATAACGCCTCCTTCAATGGTGGTATCCGTATCATAATCGGTATTTTTTAGAAAGAAAAAATAATCGTCCAATTGTCCGAAATCCCGTTGCAAGCATTTATTATTGGGAGTATAGTATTTTGCAGTAGTCAACGCCACCGATGTATTCATCGAGAGTCTGTTAATGGTCTGGACCAGACCTTTTCCCCAGGACCTGGAACCGATTATTTTAGCGCGTTTATTATCTTGCAAAGCAGATGCGACAATTTCCGAAGCGCTGGCGCTGCCGCGATTAATTAAAACAGTAAGAGGAAGGTCTTCATATTGGCCGTTTTTCCTGGCATTAAAGCTTTGATGAAAATTCCGGCCCTGCATGGAAACAATACTTTTCCCTTTTTCAAGAAATAAATCCGAAAGGTCTACCGCGGCATAAAACGAACCGCCTGCATTCCCCCGTAAATCGATAACAAGACCTTTTATTTTATTTTTTTCCACCAGTTTGGCAACACTGTCTTCCACTTCCTTAGCGGTAGTATTCCCAAAATTCCGAAGACTGATGTAACCAATCTGGGGAGCTTGAAGAAATGTAACGGCATATGAAACGGAATTAAGAGGAATTTCTGCCCGCTTTATAGTGAACGGTAACAGACTGGATACGCCTTCGCGTTTAATTTTAATTGAAACAGTGGTGTCTTTTCCCCCTCTCAATTTTTGCATACATTCGTCGATGGAGAGTTTGCGAGTATCATTGCCATCGATATCCACGATTACATCCCCTACGATAATCCCGTGACGGTATGCAGGAGTCCCTTCCATACATTCAACAACCGTTAAACGGTCTTCATATTTTGTAATGCGAGTCCCGATCCCATAAAAATTTCCTTGTTGGTCTTCATCCAGTGAACGCATTGCCACGGGGTCCATAAAATAGGAATGGGGATCCAGTACACTTAAAAATCCCTTTATCGAAGAGAAAAACAATTTCTTTTCATTATATGGTTTAGGGTAGGAATGTTTTATTTGAGCATAAATTTCAGCATATTTTTTTAATTGGGTAATCCATTCTTCCCGTTCAGCACGGTTCATCGGATTTTCCTGGGAAATCAACCGAATGAATCCATACCCATGA
>JAKAGC010000297.1 GCA_021817755.1 Acidobacteriota bacterium
CCTGGCGGTGAAGAGATAATTAAAGCTATATTAACAAGTCATCCATCTCTAAATCGTATACTAATAGTCAAAGGAGCGGCTTCCAGAGGTGATACATTCCGAAAATTTAAGGATTCATTTGCTGTAATTCTTGCTGATAAGGAAATCAAATTCGCCGTACTCTATCAAAACCCTACCTCAATGTCTTTAATAGACTATGTTGGAGAAATAGGGCCTGAACCCTGGCCAGAAAAATTTCCGTGGCATCACTGTGATCTCTACCGGCCTTATCTCAGGGACATTTTTACTTCCAAAAAATAGTCCGTGCCATTTAGTGTTGGGAGGATTACCTAGTCTTATTAGAGTTCCTATACCAGGAACCTTGCATTTGTACAAAAATACTTTGCGCCGCAATAATTTGTATCTTTTATAGAGCGGTATTTGTTTTAATGGAAAGATGGAGCGCATCCTATTTTTATACAAACATCCTGCTTGCTATATTTTCAAAAGCTGGAAGCTTGGGATAGTATACATCTGTAAAAAGTCTTTTTTTATAGATTTCGTGTCTTTCGTGGAAAAAGTCCATTTTAAGCGCACCTACTATATTTTTTAACTGTATACCAATTTGTAAACACCATCCCCATAGGATATTGACAAAAAATCCCTATTCTTCTATTATTATAATGCAATGGGAAAAAAATGACACTGAAAAAGAGATTTAATGATACCGGCGTTTGCTTACCCGATAGACATTATATGGTTGATATCTCGAATAAAATAGCAAAAATTTTCCGAATGATCGAACAGGGAGATTATTTCACGATTAATCGACCAAGGCAATACGGGAAAACCACAACTTTACAAACACTTAATTCCCTGTTAAAAGAATCCAATGAATATTTTCCTATCAGAATCAGCTTTGAAGGTATCGGCGAAGATGGATTTCAGAATGCGGCTGTTTTTAGCGATGTGTTTTTCCTCCTGCTAAACCAGGAATTCAAATCCCTACAAAAAACAGACATCGTGACATTTTTAGAATCCAGTCCTGTGCCGGATCGCATCGATAGACTGGGGCAATGGATTAGTGATCTGGTAAAAAATATCGGGAAAAAGGTAGTGTTGATGATCGATGAAGTCGATAAAAGCAGCAATAATCAATTATTCCTTGATTTCCTGGGAATGTTGAGAAATAAATATTTGAAACGCGATGATCCCGAACAGTGTACATTTCACTGTATAATTTTGGCAGGCCTTCACAATGTGAAAAATTTGAAACTCAAACTAAGACCGGATGCTGAATCCAAATACAACAGCCCATGGAATATTGCAGTCGATTTTGATGTGGAGATGAATTTTAATCCCATCGAGATTACTTCTATGCTGAAACCTTATGTCGATGAAACTGGAATCGAAATGGATATCGATGCCACAGCTAATTCCCTTTATTATTATACTTCGGGTTACCCTTTCCTTGTTAGCAAAATATGTAAGATTATAGATGAAGAAATTTTGGTGGAAGAAAACCGGAAAACGTGGAACAATGATGATATCAAACAGGCTGTTAATCGCTTGCTAAAAAAACAGAATACCAATTTCGATAGCGTAATAAAAAACCTGGAAAATAATAACGATCTTTATGAGATTGTTAAAAAGATTACTTTAAACGCCGATAAAGTAGAATTTAATATTTATAACAGTGTTGTGGATATGGGAATTATGCATGGGATTTTTAAACCGACAGGTCCTCTTGTTGAAATTAATAACCGCGTCTATCAAGAGTTAATTTATAATTATATGGCTACAGATTTCAGGATTAAAGAACTTTTAAAATCCCAAATCAGCGCTTACGATCATAATGAATATTATTTAACCGAAGATGGAAACCTGGATTTTGAAAAGGTTTTATTGAAATTTCAAGAATTTATGAAAAAAGAATACAGTAAGAGGGATGAAACGTTTCTCGAGCGAAATGGACGTTTAATTTTCCTGGCATTTTTGAAACCTATTATTAATGGAAAGGGGTATGATTTCAAAGAGGTTCAGGTTTCGGAAGAGAAGCGACTGGATTTGATCGTTACATATGAGCGGAGGAAATTCATCATTGAGTTAAAAGTCTGGCGAGGGAAGAAGGCACACGAGAAGGGAGTATTACAATTAAGTAATTACCTGGAAGTGCAGGGGGTAAACGAAGGTTACCTGGTTATTTTCGATTTTACAAAGAAATCCAGAAAGGTTTATAAACAAGAGCGTATCGTATTAAATCAAAAAAAAATATTTTCCATCAGAGTATAGCATTCTCAATAAATACTTTTTTTGTAAATAGAGAATTGCAAATTCGTGATTAAATAAAATAATATTAAGTATCGATTAATCTCTGCACCAAATGAAAAAACTCCGTGATATTCTGCGTAATTAACGGATTACGATAGGTATTTGATTTTTTCCAACCTTGTAATTTAAAACATTAACTTTCAATTTGCAAGGTAAATTTATAATTTTTGAAATATAAGAGATATATGGTTCATTATGAATAACCTCTTTTTTAAGTGTTTACCTTATTCGATCCACTGTGTTCAAATTTCTTTCTTTTCATTATTGCACCTCAATAGTGGATTGTAAGAATCTGTTCGGCATTACTTCTCTTTACAAAAATGGGTCATAGGATATTCCAGGGAATAGTGGCATTCATGCATTTTTGAACTTATTGGGAGGATTTGAGTGAATAATGATGGATTGACTTTACGTAAATTCCTTTGTAAAATGTTTCCTAGATAGGAGATACTATGAACGATACACAATCTACTGAAAATACACCGATTACGGAAACAAATGAAAAAACACCTCCTTCAGATTTAATAACCGGACCGGAAAATAAAAAACGATGCCCGCACTGCGGCGAAGAAATCCAGGCTGAAGCTATTAAATGCAGATACTGCAAAACAAATATCGCCGATTATAAATGCGAAGACGGTATGAGTTCTAAACAAGCCTCTTTCTTCTATACCTCCATTATTATTGTATTTGCAGGTACGATGATTATTTCGCAGAGCTTCAACCTTGCCTTTATTATTACTGCGGTCTATAGCTTTATCCTTTACCTCCTCATTGAAAGAAAAAAAAGGAATGATTTATAACGTATTCGTTTTAATAATCTTACTATGAGTGGAAGTATCAAATTCAAAGAGAACGAAATCCCTACTAAAAACGATTTCTTCTCCCTTTTTGAGAGTACAGGATGGAATGATGAGTACGGGCTTTCAGGGGAAGAACTTTTGGAATGCCTTTCGAAAAGCTGGTACATGGTTTCTGCTTTTGATGAAAATAAATTGGTGGGTTTCGGAAGAGTGATCTCAGATGGGAAATTACACGCTCTGATTACTGAAATGATCGTTTTACCGGTTTACCAGGGGCAGGGGATTGGAAAGAAAATCCTGGAGATGTTAACGAGACAATGCCAGAAATTGGGAATAAGAGATATTCAACTTTTCTCTGCAAAAGGAAAAGCGGGTTTCTATGAGAAATATGGCTTCACTCGACGTTCTGAATCTGGCCCAGGAATGGAATTGAAATTTAAACCTGGAAAAAATTGCGAATGAATTGTACTTACTTATTACTTCTTTTCTTGAATTCACAAAAAATTAAAAAGTAATTATTCAAATTTCCTTACGGCATCCAGGAGAGCCCCGAGATTGGAAGCTTCACTTCCACCGTGCCCGGATTTTTCACCGATGATTAACGTGGATTTGGGTAGCTTTTTGTAGAGTTTATATGCGGTTATTGGGGGACAAATGACATCATAACGGCCATTAATTATGTATACAGGGATATGGGAGATTTTTCCAAGATTTTCAAATAATTGCCCCTCCTTTAAAAAGCAATTATTGGCCATGTAATAATTTTCAAGTAGAGAAAAGGCATAAGGATCGAAATGATTAAATATATTCTCCACTTCTGCATCGGAAATTTCAATGGATGCAAGTTTAGTTTCATATGCAGCCCATGCTTTTGCGTACTTTTTTCGAACAGCCGGAACAGGAGATAGAAGTTTTTTTAAGAATTGAGAAGGATAATTCTTTTTTGCTGGCTCATCCATTAATGATACAAGGGTTTCGTATTCCTTAGGGAAGTAAAGAGCTGTTCCTCCATGAAAAAAATGATCGATTTCGCTCTGTGTGGCAGTAAATACTCCACGAAGGATTATCCCTGAAACATTCTGGGGATAGGTTTCCGCATAAGCCAGTGCGAGTGTGGAACCCCAAGATCCTCCGAAAAGAATAACTTTCCCGAGATTGAAATGCTTACGTAATTTTTCGATATCTTCTACTAAAAGCTGGGTTGTATTTTCCTTAATTTCCGCGAAAGGTTTACTATTACGGGAACCGCGTTGGTCATGGAGAATAATATGGAATTTTTCGGGGTTAAAATAACGGAAATAATAAGGCGAGCACCCGGCACCGGGGCCACCGTGCAGAACCATTACGGGTTTACCTTTTGGATTGCCTCCGAGTTGATAATAGATTTGGTGTAAATTTGAAACTTGCATATAACCGGTTTTATAGGGTTGAATGGCAGGCCATAGGGGTGTATGAGTGGGGGATTCGGCTAAAAGGGGAATAAAAGCAATACTGGCTAAAACAAATATTAAAAATGTAATCCTTCTTTTTTGATGCATGGACTTCTCCTTGGAAGAATTTTGTATTATGATTTTACGAAAAAGAAGGAGCTGAAGTTTATCAATAATCGATTTTATTTTAATTTAGCAAGTATTTCGGATGCGGTACAAAAGGATTTGCCTTCCTCATCTCTGACTTGTAGATAGAATTCACAGTTGATGCAGTTTTTTATCTTTGATGCAAAGGTTCCTTGTACGATATTTCCACACAACGTACCGGATACAGCCCAACAGCAGCGACCGCCGTTTATCCCGCTATTGGTATCGTTTACTTTTTTTTCGATAGCAGCGGGACACACTCCGAGTGAGGTTACATTGGCGCCTCCAGGTTGACGGCCACATTTTTTAAATTCCCAACAATTCATCTTAGCCATAGATTTTCTCCATTTTTTGATAGAAACATATTTTAATCTTTTCCAAATGGGGATGCAATAACAAATTTTACTTTGTTAAAAAATCGAGCCATCTACCGCACCAATTGCTCTTTCTTCTGCGGTAGATGGCTTTTACCAAAAGTACTCTTAAATTTTAAAACGGGAATGTTTGTTGGTTTCTACTAAATAAAATCGAAATGAATTAGCAATAGGGATCAAAGGTATTGGGAGTGACACACAGTACATAATCGGTTGGACAGGGATAATCGCGGGTGGTTTTGCAATACATTTCGGTAGGAAGTGTTCCGCCCTTGATTGCATTTAATCCCTGGTTGTCGAGTGACGAAACTGTTTCTTTGTTTAAAGATAATTTTTTGATGATGGTTTTGGTTTTCATGTTTTTATGATCCTCCATTTTTTAATTTTTTTGTCTGTTTAAAGGGAATATTGAACGCATTATTTTTTTCACCCTCACATTATATACCGAATATTGTTGAAATTCAATCCGTTTATATGGGAATATCGGTCATCCGGTATCCTTGACTTTTTGGGTTCAATCCTGTATATTAAAATCCTACGGGAAAGCCTTTCCCTTTTCGATTTCTTAAACCAAAGGAGGCTAATTATATGGCTCAACCGCTTACTCAATTACCAATTCAACCGGAAAGCATTAAAAATAAAATAGTGATTTCTGCCGCAGTATCGGGAATCATCGCATCATTTCTTTTCTTTTTCGGTCCCAGTCAAATGTATCTATC
>JAKAGC010000298.1 GCA_021817755.1 Acidobacteriota bacterium
AAAAAATAAACTTTGATTAAAAAAAAGTGAGAATCGTACAAAAAAGAGTCATTAATGATCAAAATTCTATGATTAATTGGGGTTCGAAGTAAGGATAATGATAGAAAAATTAAGGATGTTTTAACTCTGAGTGAGAATGACGAAAGAAAAAGTGTGGTTAATTGTACTTTGAGTGAGATTAACCACACAATTTTGTAGGATGTTTTAACTCTGAGTGAGAATGACGGAAGAAAAAGTGTGGTTAATTACACTTTGAGTGAGATTAATCTCACTTGAAACGAGATTAATCTCATTTAAAACAAGAACGTTCGTTGATTGTTCTATGATTTTCAACTTTTTTATAAAATTTCTGATTAAAATTAGATAATTTATTTATTTTAAGAACGTTTCTATTGATAGAAACCATGAATCAATTTTAAAAAATGATGCGGAGAAGAGGGATATAAACATGTTTTTAATATGATTTATTAACCGATAGAATGTGCCATATAGATTCCTAAAATACGATTCTCCATAAATCATCATTGCGAAATGATTTCAAAAAGACCACATCACTCTCCCGATAGACTCCAATTAAAACAATCAAATTGGGATATACAATTACTTGTTAATTGAATTAAATTAATTGACATACCGGACAAAAACGGAATAGATACGCCGGGTCTACTTGACAATGCCTGAAATCCTGATATAATTCAAAAAATAGTAAATGTAACGGGAATCGATGAGGTGACACTTTGAAAAAATTTCAACTATTTTTCTTTCCTTATGCGGGTGGTTCAATTGCGGCATACCACAGATGGAGGCCGTATCTCGACCGCCGTATCGATATAAAACTACCGGAACTGTCGGGCCGGGGTAAACGAATCTATGATCCCCTCTATGAAACTCTCGAAGATGCGGTGGATGACATTTTTAAACTGATTAAAGATGATCTCTATAGCCTTCCTTATGCATTTTATGGCCATAGTATGGGCTCGCTGATCGCTTTCGAACTGGCCAATAAAATCAGGAACCATAATCTACCTGAACCGCAACACATCTTTTTTTCAGGTAGGGGAGCTCCTCATGTTCCCTATGAAGATGATGAAAAACATTACCTTTTACCGGACGAGGCATTTAAGAATAAAATAATCGAAATGGGCGGAACACCGAAGGAATTTTTTGAACATCCTGAATTGTTAGCGGTCCTTCTTCCCATGATTCGAAGCGATTTTAAAATCGCTGAAACCTATGAATTCAAAGGAACGCTTAAACCCTTTAATAATGATATAACGGTATTCCTGGGAAAAGATGAAAAAATAAACGCCGATGAAGTCTACGGCTGGAGAGAAGTGACTTCAAAACTGTGCACCCTCCATTTTTTCGAAGGAGGCCACTTTTTTATCAATGATTACTCGGAACAAATCGTGACCTTTATCAATCACACTCTATTTCATCCCTCAAAAGAAAGTAAACCCTATCCTATCGGTTTTTAATTCATACAGTTATACTCTTTAAAAAGCGATAATAACTCGGATATGATGGCTTGCCCTTTATCCCTGGAATAAAAGTTACGGATTTTTTTTATCACTTCCAATTTCTCTATTTCCTTATTCTCGATCATTTTCCGGTGGTCTTCATAAATCTGCTGCGCAATTTTAGGCCTGGGCCCCCAATAAAATACCAACGAATAATCCTCATCGAGAAAGAAAAACAAGGGTACTGCCCTTCCCCCCCTGGTTAAGAATTGATCCATTAAATCGAGGTTATCATCCCGGATCAAGATACGAATATCCCAGCTTCCATTGGTTTCGGATATTTTTCTCACAATGGGAAGAATAGCCAGCGAATCACCGCAGCCGGGATCGGTTAAAATAATGAGTTTAAGATTCTTAATGCGTTTGATTTCATTTTCGGTGTCTTCTTCGATTGTGCATCGATTGTAATGTTGAACGTGCATTTCCAGTTTTTCTCCCAGGTGGGAGATATAATCATCATAAACCATTCCACGGTTAAAATATTCGCTGAAATTCATATTGCCTCCTTCTCGAGATATGATATAAATATGATACAATTTATGATAATGAATGGCAAGGTTTTAAAAAAATCAGTTGGATTTTTTATCCTGTCATAAAATGTGACAATAAATATAAAAAAGCGTCGAATTTTCTTGTAATCCCGCATCTGTCATTATATAATGTTTTAACAGGAAAAAATTATGAAAGCTATGATTTTGAATCATGTATGTAATCTTTCTGTGGACAGGGAACCACTTCATTTAAAGGATATCGATATCATAGAGCCGCGCGAGAATCAGGTATTAATAAAACTATCGACTTGCGGTGTGTGCCATACGGAACTGGATGAGATAGAAGGACGAACACCTCCGCCTTGTTTCCCGATGATTCCGGGACACCAGGGAATCGGACAAATCATTGCCGCGGGTTCGAACGTCACACAATTGAAAATAGGGGATAGAGTGGGGATTGGATGGATTTACCGGGCTTGTGGCGAATGTTCATTATGCAAAGCCGGTTTGGAGAATTTATGCAGTCGATTTGAAGCAACGGGACGAGACCGTTACGGATGCTACGCGGAATATATGACAGCTTATGAATCCTTTGTATACCCGATACCGGCGGTTTTTTCAGATTCGGAAGCGGCTCCGTTATTATGTGCAGGCGCCATCGGATACCGTTCTCTCCGGTTGACAGGGTTGCAAAATGGTCAAAATTTAGGTTTAACGGGTTTCGGTGCTTCGGCTCATCTTGTCCTTAAAATGGTCAAACACCGGTTTCCCCATTCAAAAGTGTATGTTTTTGCCCGGAGTAAAGAAGAACAGAGGTTCGCTTTAGAACTGGGTGCTGCCTGGGCAGGGGATACGATGTCGGAACCTCCTGAAAAATTAAGCAGTATGATCGATACGACCCCGGTTTGGATGCCCATCGTTGAAGCGATGAAAAACCTGGAACCGGGGGGACGTTTGGTGATTAATGCGATTCGTAAAGAAAATATCGATAAGGAATACCTGATGAACCTGGATTATCCGGTGCATCTATGGATGGAAAAAGAGATTAAGAGTGTGGCGAATGTGACACGGGCGGATGTAAAAGAGTTCCTGGAACTGGCTGCTGAAATCCCGATTAAGCCGGAAGTGGTCGAATATGGCCTGGAAGACGCAAACCGGGCTCTGCTGGAAATCAAAGAGAAAAAAATACGGGGAGCAAAAGTATTATGTCTTCACAAATAGAGGGGCGGAGGATTAATGAAACGGCGAAATTTTTTTAAATCCATCATTGGAGCCGCAGGCGCATTGTATTTTAATCCGGTTGTGGAAGGAGCTGAAAGCTCCCTTTATCATTTGAAGTTGGGTTACAAAGATTGGAATAAATCTAAAAAGTGGGGAATCACTTCACCCGATAATGCGGCGTGGAAAAAACTGCGAAAACAATTTTTAATTCCTTCCCGTTATACCTATCTGAATACAGGCGGTCTGGGAGCTTCCCCGGTTCCGGTTATTAATAGGGTATTACGAGTAATGGAAAATGAGGAAACCTATCCTTCTCCCAGTCATGATGAGGATAATTCGTTGAAAATTAAAGAAAAGATCGCTACTTTTCTCGGACCGGGGGTCAAACCTGAACATATTGCTTTTACAAGTACGGCAACGGAAGGAATTAATATCATTATAAATGGACTTCCTTTTGAAAATGGGGATGAAATTATCACTTCCTCTCATGAACACGTGGCAATGGAGATTCCATTATTGCATCATATAAAAAAGAATGGCATCATTGTTAAGATGTTCGAGCCCGATTTGAATAATGCAAAAGCCAATGTGGAACGAATCGAACGGTTGATTACGCCTCGCACACGGTTGATTTTTATCAGCCATGTCACCTGTTCAACCGGCCAGGTTTTTCCCGTATCCACGATTGGGAATCTCGCCCGTTCCAGAAATATTTTATTTGCTTTGGATGGCGCGCAATCTGTGGGCCAATTGCCTTTCAATATAGCGGATACCAATGCGGATTTTTACGTGTTCAGTGGGCACAAATGGCTTTTAGGACCCAAACGGACAGGAATTTTATATGTGAACCCCAGGCAAATTTCCTTGTTATCCCCTTCGATTGTCGGTGCCTTTTCATCGTCATCTCATGATCTTTGGAAAAATAAATTGGAATTGCATCCCACAGCCTCAAAATTCGAATACGGAACTCGAAATAATGCATTAATAGAAGGACTGGAAGAAGCATTCGATTTTATCAGTACGATTGGCATATCGAATATATGGAATCACAACCGTTTTCTGGCAGAATTGTTTTTAAAAGAAATAAAAAAAATGCCTCGAATCAGGATTCTTTCTCCTGTGGAAGAAGAATACCGGTCTTCGCTGATCACATTCAAGGTCGATGGGGTAGAAATCGAAAAACTAACGTCTCTTTTAATGAGAGATCAAATCCGTTGCCGTTTGGTATCGGAAGCGGGATTAAATGCAATACGAGTCTCTTTCCATGTATATAATGGGGAAAATGATTTATATAAATTGGTAAAATTAATGAAGGATTTTACTTATAAGATTTAATATCAGGGAAGGAAAAAAGATGGCGGAGAGTCAGGGATTCGAACCCCGGGACCTCGCAAAAGGTCAACGGTTTTCAAGACCGCCGCAATCGACCGCTCTGCCAACTCTCCGCTAATCGATTTAATACACTTTTTATTTGAGTGGCTCCTGTATTGTACCAAAATCCCTCCTGTCTGTCAATATCTTTTCACCTTTTCATCCGGTCATTGTATTATTTTCCTGTTTTAAAGTGTTTTTTGTTGAAATATTTAAGTAGTTTTATGTAAAAAATTGCCTCTTTGGTAATACCAATATAAGAAAATAAAAATAATTTTATTTTTAACTTGACAAATAAATTTTAATATAGTAATATTGGTATATCCAAAATAAATGAATAAGGATAAAACGACTTATGGGTATAAAGAAAAAAGAAGTTTTAGAACGATTGATTCAATTCGTTAAGGATCAGCAGTTAAAACGAGGCGACAAATTGCCTCCTGAAAGAGAGTTATCCGTACTTCTTAATGTAAGTCGTACAACACTCAGAGAAGGATTAAGGATGCTGGAAGCTCGTGGAATTCTTATTTCCAGGAGAGGAAGCGGTATCTATCTTAATCGTGGAGCAGATGTTTTCGATTCTCAACCCGGTGCGGTTCCAACCGATGAAGATACGGTAATCAAAGATCACCTGGAAGCCCGGTTTTTAATTATTCCGAATATTGCAGCTTGTGCAGCGGAACGGGCGGATGAGAATGAAATTAAAGAGCTCCAGGATTGTATTGTTCGATTAAGCCGTGCCATCGTTTCCCGGGAGCTCAATGCTCTTGCGGAATCGGAAGCGGATTTTTTCCGTTTACTGGCCATAATGACCAAGAATCATAAACTGGTGGGTATTGTCGAGCAGTTGAATTCCGGTATCGAAATTTTCTGGGATTATTTTATTAAGAGTGATGAATTTGTGAACAATGTTATATTTGCCGGGTATGTGGAGGTGGTGAATGCGATAAAGCGCCGCGATGTCACGTCAGCCTCCGAACTGGTAAAACGTAACATTATCAACTTCTGTGAAGGATTATCCCGTATCAAGAATATTCCTTGCAGAGATTTGTTTGGATTAAAGAAAAATTAACCATATATAAACATATAGGAGGAATTAGTATGGATAAACGAAACTACAACCCGTTCCAGACCGCGCAGGCTCAATTTGACAAAGTAGCGGAGATCCTGGATCTGGATC
>JAKAGC010000299.1 GCA_021817755.1 Acidobacteriota bacterium
ATTCACGCTGTGATTTATTTCACAAATGATATATATTTTTTCTGTTTTTGTCAACTAAAAAAAATTTTTTTTAATTATATTTAGAGGAATCCCGTTATAATTTATAAATCAAGAATGAAAAGAGAAAAGAGGGTATTAATTACTCGGAGGTATTGGTTCCAAATGTCTGATTTTTCCATTTATCCAGGGTGAATTGCTCTTTATCAATCCGGATATTCAAATAGACCTGGAAAAAAATAGTCGCATTAATGGGAGATATCAAAACCTGGACCAAGAAAAGAAAGAGCATTTTGACACCAGAGGAAAAATTCAATGGACCTGTAAGATAGAGTAAGGTATTACTTAATATAATTGCTCCCAATGTTATAATAATCACAACCAGCATATAACCGGTTATTTCCAATTTGCGCCCATAGGTTAAAAACATACTGCGCCGCATGCAATCCATAATATTATAACGCTCGATAACGAGTGAAATATTGGAGAGACTCAGAGTAAGAGCAAAATAGATCCCGGGTAAGATAAACATTAAAAAACCAAAGGAAACAAGTACACCGACAACGATAGACAAACCGAGTATACTTCCCAAAAGGGCGAGAATATGAAATGCATATTCATCATGGGTTCTATTACGATTCATATACCTCTGGGCAATATGATCTGTCATTATGGCAAGAGTCATGGAATTCAAGATAAATATAATAAATATACGAAGAATAACAGAACCGAATGAAGCCTGAGTTTCAACCATCGGATTGAAATCGGCAAGTTCAGGTATCAAAATAAACGGAGTACTACCGATTAAGGATACAAAAAAAAGAAAAGTGAAATTATCGGCATAAAGCTTAAACGCCTGTCGGATAGTTTCACTGAAAGACAAACGTTCTATTTTAAAATAATCCATTTACCTTACTCCAATTCCTGCCCGATATTTTTTTTACGCGCTTCCTGGACAAACCATGAACCGATTGCGATATCGAAAACAGCCATTCCCATGGGATTAAACATAATCGGTGTATCGGGAGGGTAGCTTTCCATAATGTTGTTTTTTACCATGTCCACGATATCCCGTGTCTGTTCTTTTTGAAGTCCATTTTCGAGGTGCATCATTTCGATATCGGTTTTTTCGCGGCATATCTCTTCCCAGTTATCTACAATAATACTATTTTTCATAAATTCATATGTGGAGGTTTTATAATCCCTTAAAGACACATTCAATTGAAGGGAACCGTTTTTTGGGGGTTTATCGATATATGAAGCACTTGAAACTGTGGCAGTAATAAAAACATCGGAATCAAGGTACGCATCTTCCCATCTTGAGACGATATTCACTTTTTTCGGGGGAACGAAATCAATGGTTCGAGGATCAATGGGGCGCAAATCATAAAGGGAAATAGAAGAAATACGGTCACCCAATAAAGCCTGGCACATTCGGAGATGGTATTGACCGATGGGTCCCCATCCGATGATACCGAGCTTAATAGAATTTAAGGGACGGATTTTATCGAAGTAACGAATCATCAAACCACTCACCGCAGCGGTTCTCATGATACTTAGCAAAGCGGTATTTATAATGGCTTCAGGTTGACCGGTTTCTGCTTTATTTAATATAACGACACTGTGGGCACGTGGAATTCCTTTATGAATATTTCCGGGGAAACTGGCAATCCATTTGATACCGGCCATATCGAATTCACCGCCGATAAAAGCGGGCATGGCAATAATTCTATTAGTTAAATCTCTATATCTTAAATATGGTTTAATAGGTTGTGCAAAATCATCATCTCCGAGAGAACGAGTTGCCGATTCAATAACATCGACCAGTGAAACCCAATCGATTCCGACATCATGCAGACTTTTTTCATTCAGATACAACACGTTTTCCTCCTTTGATTTCCATATATATAAACTTCCACTTTGGTTTAAGTAGGTACGATATTATACCACAATCGCTATGTTAATTATATGGTTTAAATTAGGATTGAGTATTTTTAAACTTTGAGCACCACTGATCATTGTATACGGTTTCATGATAACGCTCTCCCCTATCTGGAAAAATTGTAACAACGGTTAATGGTTTATTTGAATTATTAACTGAATTTTCTATAAAATATTTTTTAATACCCCCAAAAACAGAACCTGATGAACCCCCAGCAAAAATACCGAACCTTTGGAGCAATTCGCGGCACATGGAAACAGTAGACATTTCGTCCATCATGACCACTTCGTCTATAAATGCCTTTTTTAGTATTTCCGGAACCATACTGGAACCGATACCAGGAATGTAGCGTTTTTTGGGTGGATGCCCAAAAATAACAGAACCCACAATATCAACGGCTATTATTTTGACATTGGGAAAAGTGTATTTTATACGCCTCGAAACTCCGGTAAGCGTGCCTCCGGAGCTAATTCCCAGGAATACATAATCGATTTGTTTTAAGTCCGCAAGAATCTCCTCACCAAGGGTGTAATAATAGGCATCTGCATTATAAGGATTTCCGTACTGATTGACCCAGTAGGAATCGGAGATTTCCTCAAGCAATTGTTTTACTTTACGGATGCGATTTAAGAGATAACCTCCGTTTTCATCGGGATTCTCAATCTTAATAATGGTTCCATTAAAAGACCGGATCAAAAGTTCATTCATGGAAGAGATACACGGATCGACCACACAAATAAATTTCAATCCGCGGTATTTACAGTAAGCAGCAAGGGCAATCCCGAAATTACCGGATGAAGATTCGATAATGGTTGTCTGAGGAGTTATCTGACCGGATTCCAATATTTTCTCTATCACATAGGCTGCGGCTCTATCTTTTACACTGCCTGTTGGATTGAGCAATTCAAGTTTGGTATATAATTCGATAAATGGCAATTCCTCTAAACGTAAATGTACCATTGGTGTATTGCCGACAGTTTTTAAAATATGCTCATAGATCATTTTTCTCTCAATTTAGTCCTGGTTTAATCAAAATATATATATTCATAGAAACAAAGGGATCTATTTAATTTAAATGATTAAAAAACGAATTGAAACAAAATAAAAAAGCCTTAAAATCTGGATAATTAATATTTTCTGAGCCTTTGACAAATTGTTTAAATGGAAAAATCCGGGGTTTGGATTCTATAAATCTTACCATAACAACCGGTATAAGTCAAATCTATGTTATTTTTTTCTCTATAAAATCTGTAAAGGCTTTGACATTTGCAAAGGGTTATGAGATAATGTCCTACGGAAAAACGCCAATGATTCGAGCAATATTTAGAAAAAAAGAAAATTCAATTGAGCATCGGTCAAGCAGAGAGCAACGGAAAATCATGAATAAACCAAATAAAACAATATTAAAATCTCTTTTTTTTGCAGCAATCTTATTTTTTGTGAATCCCCTGTGGAGCAGTGACGATTTCTCCATTCCCAAAAATCTTGAAGACAATGTTATGTTCTGGAAAAAGATTTACACGGAAGTCTCTTTAAAAGAGGGTTTTATCCATGACAGGGATTACCCGATGATAATTTACCGGTGGATTAGCATTGGAAACAGATCAGGAAAACAGCGGCGTTCTTATATTAAAGAAAATATAAGGCAAGTCGAACTACTACTCGAAGGCATAAACCGGAAATCATCGGCTCAATGGAATGACCAGGAAAGAGGAATAGCGGATTTATTCAAACAGTATGCTTCAATCGAAGAAATTCAAACAGCTGCGGATCGTGTTCGATTTCAGTTGGGGCAGAAAGAACGATTCAAAGAAGGATTGGAACGCGCAGAAGCATATATGCCTCATATTATTTCAACCTTAGAAAAATACGGTATTCCTGTACGTATTGCATATCTTCCACACGTGGAATCTTCGTTTAATCTCAATGCTTGCTCTCGTGTAGGGGCCACAGGAATATGGCAATTCATGAGGAGTACGGCACGTATTTTTAAACTGAAAATGGATAAGAAAATAGATGAACGCCGCGATCCGATAAAATCGACAATAGCAGCGGCAAGACTCCTTCAGAAGAATTTCCAGAACTTTCAATCATGGCCTTTAGCGATAACTGCCTATAATCATGGTCCGCAAAGTATTAAACGGGCTGTGGAAGAAACAGGTTCACACGATTTGGGTATAATCATAGATCAATACAAAAACCGGCGGTTTAAATTCGCTTCTAAAAATTTCTATGGTTGCTTCCTTGCTGCAAGTGAAATCGCTGCTGAACCTGAAAAATACTTTGCTGATCTTAACTATCACCCCCCTCTTAAATTTAACCAGATTCAATTAAAGAAAAGTCTTTCGCCAGCTCAACTATCACGGCAATTGGGAATTTCCCAAGATACCTTGATGCGATTAAATCCGTCGATACGCCCAGTGGTGTTTAAACGGCAACTGGCAATTCCAGCGGGTCTTACGATCAGAATCCCGGTAACCACACAATCACTGGCTAATAAAGGAAAACCACCTCAACGTCCGATTTCTTCCAGCACTGAACAAAAAGAGGAAAACGTAATTCATAGGGTTAGTTCTACACAGGGAAAGAGTATTTCTGGAAATCAAAAATAAAATTCCTTATCTACCCAGTTCTCTTTATAATGGATTTGATTATCTAATTTTTAATTAAGGGATAGGTGCATAAATAGTTAATTTTCTATGAAAAAGAGAAACAGTGAACTCTTTCACAGAAGAAATAATTTCTCCATCCACCTGTATATCGATTGGTACATCTGTAGAAATTCGAAAAGCTGAGGAGCGAAAGCAAGAAATCCTTGGATCTTTCGATGAGTTTCCGCGTAACACATTAAAAGCGGTTCGTAATGTTGGGAAAATGGAAGAAGTTTGAATAATACATAGATCAAGGCATTGGTCAAAGAGTCCGGCAGAAGGAGATAAAACAAGACCATTGGCATAATATGGGGTGTTCAATACCACGAGTAAGGAAAATTGAATCTCTTTTCTGGTTGTATCTCTTTCACCTTCCGTTTGAAATTCGATCTTAGCAGTCAAGGGAATTTTTCTTTGGGAAAAGGAATTCAATATCCCGGATAAACCGGCGAAAGATTGGGCAGCGGGATTCGCACGTACCAACCGGGGATGCCGTTTAAAGAAATCATCCACGTAACGGTTTACAGTTACGCCAAGCCCTGCACTAAGAGTTCCGAGAAAATGAATGGGAGTAGAAGAATCTTTAATTTGGAGAGAAGCAACGTCCATTTCTCGTGTAGTCGCTTCTTTTATGACACGGCAGGCGGTTTCAATCGAATTGACTCCAATTGCACGTACGATATCATTAGCAGAACCTGTACCGATCATTCCCATTGTTGTATAGGAAGAGGAACCTAAAATTTCACGTGCTATAATATCGAAAGTGGTATCCCCTCCTACTGCTACAATACTTGAATAACCGTATACCGTCTGAGCTGCCAATTGCTTTAAATGATCTTCGGATTGCGAAACAAAAAAACGGTAATCAATTCCGTGTGATTTTAAAAGGGATTCAATGCGATTTTGTATGCGGGAGGAACGGCCTCTGCCTGAGGATGGATTAAAGAGTACAGCAATTGGTTTTACCGATTCATTCAATGCCATTTATTTAATTTCCTGGATATTTAAAACCCAACACTCGTTCTCTTCATCTTCCGATACATTATAAAGTTTTCCATTATAGATGACGTGGAGCCTGGCCCCCAGGAGTTTACCCGTCACGGTAACATCTTCGAAACGGGGAAGATAGACACGTTTTAATATTTTCCCATTTAAATCCATAATAATGTATTCG
>JAKAGC010000300.1 GCA_021817755.1 Acidobacteriota bacterium
ACAAGTAACCCTGATTTCCAAATTTGAGAATCGACGACTTTGCAATATCCTGAATATAAAAATTATCATCTCTATCCATAAATAAGGCAGTAGCCAAAAGGTATTCGCCTGGTCCCTCGCCGGAATGCCCAATGTATTTAATAAATTTTCCGGTTGAATCAAAATACAAAATTCCGTTTTTGTTCTTTCCATCAAGAATAAATATTTCGTTCCTCGAATTCATCACCATTGAACCCAAACGAAATATCTCCATAGTGTTGTCATTAAAACGGAGTGGTATAACTTCTGATTTTGAAAAAACCTGCTCCCATTTATGCAGAATAGGATCATTATTCTTGAAGGTGATAACATTACTTTTTATTTTTTGAGAATTACACTGTTGAAAGCAAATAACAGCAAATATCAGCGCAAAAAAATAAAATTTAGGGGACAGGGAAGAGTTTACTACTTCATACTTTGAAGGTTTTACAACGTTTTCCTGATGAATCCGGTTATCACACCTCATTTATTCACCTCTATTACACTTACTTTTATATAGTATTATCCCTTTTTTTTCTTCCTTCTTTTTATTTACTTCAATATTTATTGAAATACCTTGGATTTTTTATAAACAGCATCCCAATTATCGGTATAATTCAAAATTACTGCTTTTCTCGGTATCGAACTTGGATAAAGATTTTTTATTGTTCGTAACACAAGTACAGCTCTATCACTGGAAGCCATTGCATCAAATAACCGATGAAAAATTTGGTAACCTTCCCCTTTTATATTTTCCAATTGCTCATTGATGATTATTACGGAATTGGGTAGGACTTCCCCTGAAAGCATTACCAATCGAAATTTAAACATATCACTTATATCATCAAAGCGAGCATTCCCTATAGTATCAATATTATATAATTCCTCATATTCAGCAATTTTTGATTGGGGTAACCGGGCACTTTGCATTAATAAATTGAAAAAATCTTTTACACGTATATCGCCAGGAATTTCTTCCTTACTGCACATATATAGAAAATCAAGCTTTTGGGGCGATTTATCGAGCCGATTGGAATGATAATAAACCGGTACATCGATTTTTCCGGTTAATAGGGAGGGACTCTTTCCTGAAATCACATTATAAAGATAATCTTTAAAAATAGGCATATAGTGAATAACCTGGTAACTGTTTTCCTTAAAATCAACGGTATAGAATTCATAGTTTTTATCTTGAGACGTGTCGTTTATATCTTCGGATTTTGGGGTTTCTTCTTCTATTGTTTCACCGGGACCGGGTATTTTTCTCTTCTCCTCTTTTATAGCAGAATCATAGAGATACTTTCCAAATTTTCTGTAAGCCACTCCTGTTAGAAGAAGAGAATAGAAAAGCATCATGACCATACCCAACCCAAACGTAGCAGGCAATTGGCTCCTGGATTTGAAAACCTGTGCCTCTCCTTCGATAAAGGGATTAAATTTTTTATCATTTTGAAAAAATCGGATATTCATATACCATCTAAAGAAGGCATCTTTCAATTTAGCAGAAAATCGTTGAAAATCAATAATGTTTTGATACCCTTTGCTACTCAACTCTCTGGTAACTGAAAAATAAAAGGCACCGGGAAAAAAGCTGCTGATAGAATGATACAGATTTGTACCGGCTTGCATGGATTTAACGGTTTCATTTTCAATATTTCTTATCTCAACATAGTACGTGTCAAACCAGAGCTTATAAATGGCTTTTCCACCCTCGGTTTTGGCCTTTTCAGGGGTGTATTTCCCCATCAATGCAAATGCTTTTTTCTCGAATTCTTGGATTTTGTTCCATTTTTTTAAATCGAGGGTCATATTGGAGGGAATGGAATTTACATTAATATTCATTAGTTTGGAAATTGCCATGGGCATTAAAAATACAATACAACTCCAAAGAATCAATACAAAGATTTTACTTGAATTGATATTTCTAAACATACCGAATGGAAGGCCCAGGCAGAAGAAGAAAAGAAGTGTAACCAGGAGAGTACCGGTAAAGGGAACCATTACGGAAAATACGGTTGTGGTTAATCCGGAAATTGTCAAAACCATATACGCGATAATCAGTAGAATAAAGAGGAGTGCCACAATAAACAGGATAATGATGCGTGAAAGTGCCACCATAAAAAACAGGCGTTTTCTATGAAAGACAGACACAAGAAAACGGTAATACTCCTTATCCTTAAAGGTCGAACTTCCGAAGAGAATGGCAATTAAACCGCCAAATAGAATTACTATTCCGGGAAAATCCATATAAGCACCGGAATTATCATTAAATATACTCTTACCACTTGCAGAACTATCCAACGATAGAATAAAATAAAGATCAATTCTCATTATTATATCATTTAAGGCACCGGCATTGTAGAAAAAAACACTCTCAATATTTGGCTTTTGAATACATCGAATTCCCATATCTCCATACTGTTCAAAATTTTTTAACCGGGAAACTTTTTCTTTTTCAAATACCTTGAAATTATCTATATCTTTGAGAAACTGTTTGTATTTCAGTACATTGACATGAAGTAGCCCCATCATCAATACAAAAAAAACGACAAGCGTAATAATCGATTTTCGTTTAAAACTTCGCCCTAACTCCAATTTCAAAATTACCTTTAAATCCCTCATTATTTCCTCCAGAAAAGAGATCGTTCCGAAAAAAACAGGTATTATTGGGGATAAGCGGTATTCGAAAAAGACCGTTTGTCTCGTTTATTCCTGTTTCGGATGTTTCCGTTTTCATTTTTTCTCCTGATTATATATCGTTTTTCACTTCTTTCTAATTTTGCATACTCTGTTGTATTTTGATAAAAACCTGGGCTGCATACTGCCCGAACATCAGTGATTCTGAAAATTGCCGGTTTAATTCCCAGGACAGGGGAAGTGAAGCGATAATTCCCATCGGAATCTTTAGTTTCAATTGTTTTAATGTTCGCATCATTGCATCCATATCGGAAACCATTTTTCCAATTAATCCGGGGATATCTGCCCGTTTGAGATAGAAACTCACCTGATTAAAAGTCTCCTTGTCTGCGGATATGGAAACACGAAACGCAATATAATCCATATTTTTCAACATTTTAACAGATATCATATTATAGGATGCTGTTAACATTTCTTCTTTTAATTGAGAAAAAGTATCCCTGGCCAATTTTACATTTTCAAGAGCATTATCCAGATATAATTGAACTTCGGTTGTATCCAACTTTTCAGTAGCTTCATTTTCAACTACTTTAAGATATGCAATTACATTGGAATAGGCTTCCAGAAAATAGGTGCCGCCTTTAAACGTATATTCATTGACTCCCGCTCTATCTTTGATACCGCTACCATTAACCATAATACCGATCCCATTGCTATTTATCCATGGGTAACAGTATATACTAATTAATATAATAAGGCATATGCCGAAGCCTAATTTTTTAATATTCATTTTTTTTGATTTGTTCATATTCCCTCCGTTTATATAAAAGAAAATGCCTGTTTGTTTACCATGAATTGGTTTTAAAATGTTAAACCGGTTAATACTGCGTGTATTCATTTTTTATTTCTCGTAATCTCGATATCTTTCTCGATCAAATCGGGATTTTCAATTACAAATGTTCGATAATGACCGATTATGGTACTTTTAATAATAATGGACTGCTTCATGGTTTCCAACATTTCCTTTATTATTTCAAGATCACTACCGAAGGATGTTAAATCGATTTTATTATCGATGGGTGGTTCTTTGGAAATGACAAGATTACCGACACCGAACAGGATATAATCGATGCTAATATTATAACGTGTATGAAGGTAATACAGCAGATCGAAACTGGGTCGCTTCTCTCCTCTCTCAAAATCAGAAATCGTAGTCTTTGAAAGAGTGGTTTCTTCCACTATGGTGTCTTGTAGTAAAGACAAATGCTTTCGAGCCTCTTTTATCCTTTTCCCAATTGCCTTTAAATCATATTCGCTTTTACTTTTCATTTAAACTCTTTATATTTGCTTGCTACAAAATTTTATTTTTATTGAATTATCAGCTTGACAAATTCAATTTTTCTGGTATTATCAAGTCATGCTAAAATCGTTACTTTTAAATCAGTGTTTTGTTTGCCCATTGGAGAGCAGGCAGAATGATTGCAGGTAGACAGATAATCCACAAACAAATTACAATTACAAACACTCATTCTTTAACCTCTTTTATATTGTACCTTAACGAATTATCTAAGTCAATCCCGATTCCTTCCGATTCAAAAGAAATTTCAATTTTAACAGATTTCTTTCTAATTGAAAACACTCTTTTCCGATCAAAAAAAGCAACACTTTCCCCGATTACATATAATCCAACAAAAATAAGAATTTTAAGTTACCAAAAATGTTTGTTTTTATTAATTGGTTATTCGCTCAATGTTCTATTCAAGAATAATCATACGGTAGTGACCAAAAAAATTAAAGTTTCCCCTAATATACTTCAATTTTTTTTGAATTTTCATGGTGTTGTGTCTCCTCCCGAGATTTATTTTTTTGAAAAAAAAATGCGTTCGTGTGTTTACACGAATGCGAAGAGTGCCCCTGTTTGCCTGTTTCACCTCCGTTATAAAGTGGATTTAACAGGGGCGCTCTTCTTTTTCTGCGACTTTCTTAAATGTACAAACCATTTTTTTGCTCGACAAACGCAGCCCGGCTTTAGTCTAATCCGTGATTGGCCGGGCTGCACGTATTACTACGCCCTTCCAATAAAGAAAGAAAATGCCGGGGGGAGTGCCGTTAATATTTTGAATTCCCTCAAAATTTGCGTGTTGGCTATAGCACTCCCCCTCTTTTTCAATTATTTCTCGCCCCTAAAAACCAAACATATAAATAAAAACCTCTCTGAATGTAAACCGCGGCCTCCTTTTTTTTTAAGCCGCGGTTTCTTTTGGAACTTTCATGTTTTACAAATCTCCTTTATGGGAATTGGGATTTTTGTAGATTCTTTTAAACACTTTTTTTCAATGAGGAAACCGCAGTCGATTTCCTCCTTAAGATTATTGAAATTTAATCGCTGCGGTTTCCTATGCACTTCTTTAAAGAAGTCCCACATCTATGTTTTAGAGTTTTTGAGCAGGGGAAGGGAAGAAATCAAACATTTCCTCCCTTCCTTCTTTTTTCTACATAATTTTACTTCGTTAAAAGGATAAAACCAGATGAAAAACACAAAAAAACAAACCATTAGCGAAACACCGGTTGAAATTGCGAGCCTTTTAAATGCCAATTGTTACTTCCTTAAATCGGTTTTCATTATCAATGAAGAAAACGGATTCCGTTTGGTTGTAACATTACACGGCCAAATTATATTATTCAGACATTTTAAAACACTTCAAGGGGCAAAAATCGCATTTGGTAAAATCTTCGGCAACCGTAAATGGAAAAAAAACCTCCGTACCTCATGGAGTTCGTTTTATATTTCGGATTCAGGATGGGTGAAACGAAAAGTATCACCTCTTTACGGAGAAGAAATTAAGAAGGGAACGGATGAGTAGACGCGTTGCCTTATCCCGGAGAGTATGCGAACTGGTTATGGAGTGCACAAATGAAGAACTCTCCTTCATGACCGTAGAACATGTGGCAATCCTTTTGGAAGTGAATGCCTCCTATTTATCGAGGGAATATAAAAAAGAAACAGGTCTGGGATTAAATGCATTCATCAAAGGTGAAAAGATGAAACGGATTGCCCAAATGCTAATAATTTCAAATGAGAATATCGATTTAAAAGCATTAACCGA
>JAKAGC010000301.1 GCA_021817755.1 Acidobacteriota bacterium
CCGTTTATCATATTTTTCCATAGAAATCGCCTTCGTTCTTTTACTCCAGGACAAAAATCCGGAAGTTAAGGCGTTGAGTTTTAACTACTTAATAATTTTTACCGTAAAAATGTCCGTTAATACTTATAAATTCTACTTTGTCGAATACCCATCATCATTTCTAAAATTACAACCGCATTTGCAAATCCGGTCGCCATCATTACCCCACATACAACCGTTTTGCATATCGGCAATTTCCTTCTTACTCAACTCGATTAAATTTAAAAACCTCTTTGAATTCATTGTCTTCCTCCAATTATTTTATTATGTTTTACTTATATAAACCCTGGTAAATAAAGCACGTAAATTTTTAACCTTAAATTGAGAGAAAATAGGCTCCTATCCGGCAAATCCACAATGATAAAAGTAGAATAGAGAACTCTTTCGCGGGTTTTTAATTTGCATCCATTCCATTCACCCGTAAAAATCCCGGATAAAGCCGAACACGCATTTACAACTTTTTCCTGCCAATACACGTGTATTCTTCCTCCGTAAGGTTAGACCTCTACGTGAAATAAAAAAATAACATACCCAAAATGGAATGTCAAGCATAATTTCGCTTATTCGCTATTTTAAAAATTTTTTTTTTTATAAATCCCATAGAACAGAATATATCGTAAAAATAGATACCTTCGCTTGACTAATAAATTTTGAATAATTATTATGGCTCTAATCTTTGAAACGCTTGTCTAACGTAGTGATTAAGCAAAAAAGTAAACATTGCCTTTCTGAAAGTATCGACAATGAATCCCGAATTTCTCCATTTCTTGCACGAATACCATATTTATCGTATAATGAAATTTGAAAAAACTAAACAGCTTGTACAACGGAGGTCCGAATGAGAAACTTTAAACATCGTATCCGCAGGATTAAGAACCTGCCCATTACATTGTCCATTTTAGTATTTGCCTTGTTTTTTCTATTTCCTATATTAACAACCGGTCAGGATGAAACGCAGAAAACCGATTCCCTCATCCCCCCAAAGGCAGAAAAAATCAGGCATGAACTTACTGTACATAATGATACGCGAATCGACAATTATTATTGGTTAAATCAACGCGATAACCCGAAAGTCCTCGCTTATTTAAATGCAGAAAACGATTACATGAAAGCAATGATGAATCATACGGAAAAATTACAGGCAAAACTGTATGATGAAATCATTACTCGAATCCCCCAGGATGATGCATCTGTCCCCTTTAAACGAAACGGTTATTATTATTACAACCGTCTCGAAAAAGGCAAAGAATACCCCCTCTTTTGCCGGAAAAATGAGAAACTGGAAAATAAAGAAGAAATTATGCTGGATGTAAACGAATTGGCTAAGGGTCTCTCTTATTGCCAGGTATCCGGGGTTCCTTCAGTCAGTCCTAATAACAAAATGATTGCCTATGGTGTCGATACAGTCAGTCGAAGGAAATACACCATCCACATAAAAGACCTTATAACCGGCAAAACAATAGCTGATCAAATTCCCAATACTACCGGTGATGTAGCATGGGGAAATGATAATAAAACTATTTTTTACCTCTCAAAAGATCAGGTAACTCTTCGTTCAGACAAAGTAATGAAGCATAAACTGGGAACACCGGTTGAAAAGGATAAAACCGTATTCTTTGAAAAGGACGAAACCTTTGACCTTAATCTACATACTTCCAAATCAAGAAAGTACATCTATATTAACTCTTCCAGTACCCTATCAAAAGAATATCTTTATCTCGATACCAACACTCCCGATGCTGACTTCAAAGTCTTCCAGCCAAGAGAAAAAAATCTTGAATACTACGTTTCCGATTATAATGGTAAATTTTATATTCTCACCAATTATGATGCCAAAAACTTCCGCTTAATGGAAGCATCCCCTGAAAAAACGGCTAAGGAAAACTGGAAAGAAGTAATTCCTCACCGGGAAAATGTTTTGCTTGAAGGTTATGAGCTTTTAAAGGATTTTATCGTACTTGAAGAACGTCAGGATGGATTAACCCATCTTCGATATGCCACCTGGGATCAAAAAGACAAACCTCAAACAGTAGACATGGGAGAAGAGGCTTATGTGATATCTATCGATATCAATCCTGAATTCGATACACCGTGGCTCCGTTTCCGGTACGAATCGCTGACAACTCCTGGTTCCATTTATGAAATGAACCTTGTTACAAAGGAAAAGAAGTTGTTAAAACAGAATTTTGTCGGTGGCGGTTTTGACAAAAACAACTATAAAACAGAACGGCTTTGGGCTACTGCCCGTGATGGTGTAAAAGTTCCTATCTCTATCGTTTATAAAAAAGGAATTGAAAAAAATGGAGATAATCCCCTTTTGCTTTATGGCTATGGCGCATATGGTATCAGTTCCGATCCCAATTTTCGCAGTAATCTTTTTAGCTTACTCGATCGTGGGTTTGTATATGCTATCGCTCATGTTCGCGGAGGTCAGGAAATGGGCCGCTTATGGTATGAAGACGGGAAACTCCTGAAAAAGAAAAATACCTTTACTGATTTCATCGATTGTGCCGAATATCTCATCGCTCAAAAATATACTCAATCTTCCAAATTGTTTGCTTATGGCGGAAGTGCCGGCGGATTACTCATGGGTGCCATTTATAATATGAGACCGGATCTGTTTAAAGGTATCATTGCGGGGGTTCCTTTCGTGGATATCGTTACGACAATGCTTGATAAAACAATCCCTTTAACCACATTCGAGTACGACGAATGGGGAAATCCCGAAGAAAAAGTCTATTATGATTACATGCTCTCTTATTCACCTTACGATAATGTAATAGCAAAAGATTACCCAGCTATGCTCGTATTAACAGGGCTTCATGATTCACAGGTCCAGTACTTTGAACCTGCCAAATGGGTTGCAAAACTCAGGGAATTGAAAACCGACAAAAATCCTTTAATAATGCGAGTTAATATGGAAGCCGGACATGGTGGTGCTTCAGGCCGGTTCCAGCGAAATAAAGAAACTGCGTTGGTTTATGCATTTATTTTAGATCAACTCGGTATCAACCAATAGAATTTAAAAATTTTAAAAACATAATCATTTTCAAAGCTCCTCATCCTTTTTAAAAGAGGATGGGGAGCTTTTCCAAAGTTTTTTATCATTTTCACCAGATTTTACAAAAACCGATTAAAGGTTCTCTCCCAAATTTCCAGTCTCCATCGAAACTTTTTTTTGAATTGGAATAAAGCATAAAAAATAATTTTATTTTAATTTCATTTGAAATTCCAATAATTCTTAAAAAGGTGAGAACATCTGTAGAGTAAATAGCATGAATCTCAACTCAATCCTATTGGAATAGAATTAATGTTTTTCTTTGCATTATATTCAATGATTAGGAATTTTTTATATCTTAGGGATATACAAACTTTTTTTTAGCTTACAAAGATAGCTCATTTAATGTATTATTCACAAACAAAATGGAGCAATTAAACACTCAATATCCATTAATTATATTAAATCCGGAATAATCGAATAAAAAAAACCGTTTCGTAAATTCTTTTGATAGAATCTCCCATTTCAAAAACTTCAAATACTATTTAAATAATACATTAGTCTATCCAATAAATACACCAATGCATTTCTGAGGGAGGACGTCCTATATAATAAATAGAAACTCCTATTTAATAAATACAAAATTGCATTTCCGAGTTACATCATTCTCTCTCCAAGATGGAACAGTGTAAAAATTAAATAGACAATTGTATTTATTAAATAGAATAATCTATTAAATAAATAGGATGATGGATTTCCGAATATCAATTGCCTTGTTTCTAATGAAATATTAATTTCTCAAAATAATATGATAAAGAGTATAAATGGAATTATTTCTTTTTAAAAATCGATCATTATATAAAAATGTGGGAAGAAGCTATCTCACATTTTCAAAAAACCATTAATTTCAAATACCGCTTAAGAGGAAAAATTAAAATGGTATTTCCTCTCAATGCTTGGAACATGTAAATAATATATCCTCTTAAAAAGTGAGACTCACTTCATAAAAAGAGAGACTAATCAAATAAAGAATGAGACTTAACAAAATCAACGAATAATTAGAGGAGTTGAAAAGAAAAAATTCTTGACAATCATCTCCGATAATTAAATTGATTTAAATACTAACTTTGTGTCATTTAAACTAATTCTGATTTAAAAATCCAAATGTTAAAGACTCTAAGAAGATTCGTTTGATTTATTTCTTACCTAATTAGTTTTATTTGTAAAAAAAAGGAAAACGCCTGCTATAACTTTTAGATTGCATTAATACGGGATTTTGTGCTAAAATTATGCTTCAAATTTGGATAAAATGCGATAAAGGTTCAATAATAAAAGCATTCTATTACAAATTTTTACTATTTCTATTGATAAATCTTCGACTGGTAAATTGTACTATTTTAGGAGGTAAGAATTGATTAAAAAAATCATAGCAATTTTATTTGTTCTCGGAACTATTCTTTTGATGATGGATGTTACATGGGCAATTCAAGTTCAACAGGAAGAGAAAAAAACGATTCTTTTCCCTGAAAAAAGCACCAAAAAGATTAAAATTGATGGGAACCTGGATGACGAAGTATGGATTAATCCGTTTTTCTCCCCAAAATTTGTAACATGTTCTCCTGCATATGGGCAGGAATTACTTGAGAATACTGAAATTCGAATGGCCTATGATAAAGATAATCTCTACTTCGCTTTTACTTGCTATGATGAACAAGACAAAATAAAAACTTCCTTATCTCCGCGTGATAAAATAAGTAATGATGATTATGTGGCAGTATTTATCGATACGATGGGAAATAAACAAACCAGTTATGAATTTTATGTCAATCCGAGCGGTATTCAGTGGGATGGTTTAAATTCCACCAGCGGGAAAGATGATTCTGTGGATTTTGTCTGGCATAGTGCCGCGAAAATATACAGCGACTGTTACCGGGTTGAAATTGCAATTCCCCTGGAGAGTATCCGTTTCAAAGAAGATAAAGAAGTAAAAATGGGGCTTCTTTTTCAGAGGTCTGTTAATCATTCGGGATCTATTGCAACATGGCCGGAAACAGGACCGGGCCAAACTGATTTCAACTATATGGCTACAGTGGTATATAAAGACCTCAAGCCGAAATTAAAATTCGAGATTCTACCTAATTTTACCTTCAACCGGGAAAACGTCAGAACGGAGAATAATAACTGGGAACATACAAATACCTCGAACATCGGAGTATCTGTTCAATATGGTATAACATCCTCCATTTTGGCAGAAGCAACTATTAACCCGGATTTCAGCCAGATAGAAAGTGACGAATTCCAGATCGAAGTAAACCAAAAATATCCAATTCTTTATTCGGAAAAAAGACCCTTTTTTATGGAGGGAATGGGAGCCTTAGATTTTGGATTGGTACAAAACGGGATGATGCTTTCAGCGGTTCATACCCGTAATATTATCGATCCGAGCTGGGCAGCCAAAGTAACGGGAAGCGAAGGAAAATTAAGTTTTGCGGTTCTTGCTGCTGCAGATCAATCGGAAGGTAAGGAATGGTCCGAAGGGGTTAATCCGAATTTAGGAAAAGATATATTCTGGGGAATAGTGGGAGGAAAATACAATATTGGAAGCGATAATTCGATAGGATTTTTATATAGTGGCCGCCACTTTGCAGGTAGTAAAAATGATGTGGTGGGATTGGATTTACAATACCGTTTTTTTACGGATATACGAATGAATGTTTCT
>JAKAGC010000302.1 GCA_021817755.1 Acidobacteriota bacterium
AAATAAAATCAATCGAAGACTATATCGATTACTGGTGGGCAAAAAGCCTTTGGATTACTTATCGCAATACGGATAATAAAAATAATAAACAAAAGGCACTCGATTTATTCCTAAAAGTCGCCAATACCACTGGTTCTCCATGGAAGAAAAAAGCCCTTCACGAATATTTACTGGCTTTGTATCATATACAGGATACAGAAAACAGGAAACTCATTATCGACGTTCTCAACCATTTCCCCAATGAAATAAATACGGATTCTCCACAGATTCTTTATCTTTTGGGCGATACTTACAAATCGGAAAACAATAATGAAAAAAGTGACGAATACTTCATCCGGTTATGGAAATCCTACCCCGATTCTTCCTGGGCACGTCGTACAGAAAGAGAATTCAAAGAATCAGGAAAACTTTCTAAACTAGATTACCCTGCCATTCGAGTAGAAGAGCTTTTAAATATTTACAATAAACACCTGGAAAACGATAAAAGCACATCAACCCTGGATACACTGACTAAACGAATGAACTCCTTGAAACCCCATACAATGAATACGAGATTATGGAGAAAATGGAATCTCGTTTATGGGAAAATTTTCTGGTTAAAAGAAGGAATGAAAAAACGAAACAAAGCCTTGAATTATTTTTATAAAGCGTATAATACATCCGATTACGACGTAAAAACAGAAGCTGCTTTTCAATTAGTTCGAATATATGGGGAGGACTTTGTCTTCTCCCGGATTAAAACCATAACCAATGGAATTAATTCCAAACAGGGCAAAAAAGGCTCTTACTTTAACCGCGCTATTTACTCCGCAGGATTTCCCTTTATTAGAAAACAACAATTCAAACAAGCCATCCATTTTTTTTCCATATTAGCCAATGATGAAAAAAATCCCTATTACGATCAAGCGCTCTGGCGTCTCCAATGGTGCTACTATCATTTAAAAAATTATAAACAAGTTTTTCTCATACTCGATAAACTTTCAAAACTCGAGAAATGGATTGAATACAGCGAGTTTTGGTACGCCCTGGTACTCCAAAAAACAGGTGAAAAAGAAAAGGCAAAAGAAAAATTCCAGGAAGTAATTAATAAATATGCATTCACCTATTATGGTGTCCGATCTAAAGAAATATTGCAAAATGAATATGGCCTTTCAGTCGATCTCGAATCCAATAAACCTCCTTTTCGGGAAATTCCCCCGATGCGCATCGATAATTCAATTAGGGCCAAACGTTTCGATATATTGAAAGAGCTGCACCTCTACGAATTCGCCGCTATCGAACTGGAAACGTATTTGGCAGAAAGAAACCTACACCCGTGGACCTATAAAGATACCTGGCGCCCTTATGGCCTTGAACTGGCCAAACTTCATTTTCAATCCAAGAAATACCTTAAAGCCGAAGTCGCAATTTTTGAAGTATACAGAGACGAACTCTCAGAAGGATTCAAAGATATGCCCCAATGGTTCCGGGAAATATACTACCCTCTCCTTTATAAAGATACAATCGATACTTATTCCAATACCTATAAAATGGACCCTCTCCTCGTTTATTCTCTCATACGCCAGGAGAGCGGATTCGATCCTGCTGTCGTTTCCGGGTCGGGCGCTATCGGTATTATGCAGATCATGCCCCAAACCGGCCAGGATATTTTTAACGAGATTGGCGCTCTTTCAGGTGCATCATCTTATAATGTCGATATGTTACATAATCCATTATACAATATCCCAATGGGTATCTATCACCTCAGAAACCAGCTATATACTCCTATCGAACGAATCATACAAGACGAAAAAAAAGAAAAAACGAATAACACCCATTTGAAAAATATACTGATGATTGCAGGTTATAATGCAGGTATAACCGCAGCAAACCGCTGGATTACAGAGATCCCCTTCGAATCGGATGATGAATTTATCGATCAAATTGATTATACGGAAACACGGCGTTATGTTAAATTAATTCTGAAACACCGGTTCTTCTATCAGAAAATTATTGATTCTTTACAAAAATAATTGCAGAACCATTTTTGAAAAAAGGGTTCTGCACTCCCAAAAACTTTTTACTAATATATTTCTAAAAGATATAAATTTTCAGCTTTTGTCCCGGTTTTAATTTGGAACTGGAAAGCAAACCGTTTAGGGAAATAACATATTCCACCCTGAGTTTGTATTTACGGGCAATTTCCGTCGGCGTTTCACCCTTCTTCACCGTATGAATCATTACCTTTTTTATCCGGTCCTGAGAATTAATTGTCAATTTCCGTCCAGGATGAATACGTGTTCCTTTCATCTTATTCCATCGCATGATATCGCGAGCTGAGACACCTCTAAATAATAATGCGATTTTAACCAGCGTGTCTCCATGATCCACCGTATAGATTAATTTCTGAGAACCTTTATAAACTGTTTTTGCAGTTTGATTCCCAGTACTCGAAGAAGAGACACCGTATAATAATATTTTTTGACCGGGGCTTATAATAGTATTCGGGAGATTGTTCCATCTTTTCAGATCATCAACCGATACTCCGAATTGTTGAGAAATACGGAAAAGCGTTTCTCCTTTTTTAACAATGTAAAAATTCGGTGTCGTTTCAGGTTGGGGAGTTACTGTTTTTTCAACATTAACCGATGGTTCAGTATCTGTAGGCGGCGTTTTTTCTTCTTCATCATCCAGGTCTTCTCTTGGAGAATGCAACGCATTAATAATTTCGATATCTTCCGCTTCATTCGGTTCCAGTGCGATCGCTTTTGAAGCCAGAGTATAGCGGGCAGGGTCGTGATTTATCAATATTACCGCAAGTAAGCGGGGGATATATTCATCTGTTTCTTGCCGCAGCAATTTTTTTTGTACCAATGTCCAGAAAGAACGTTCAGTATAGGAAATATTACGTAATGCATTGAGAATCTTTCCTTCGCCTGCATTATAAGCACAAAGAGCCAGGAAAGGGTCTTCCATACCGAACATGGAAAGCAAATCATTCAAGTAGCGAGCCGCTGCATTTGTAGCTTTAACCGGGTCTTTCCGTTCATCAACAGAGCGGGTGACCTTAAGTCCATACATACGTGCCGTACCTCTCATGAATTGCCACATTCCCACAGCGCTTGCACGGGATTTTACCGATGTGTTGAACCCCGATTCCACCACCGGGAGATAAATCAAAGCAGTAGGCAGTTTTTGGCTTTCAAATACTTCCTTTATCATCGGGAAATACTGCTCACCCCTGGTCATTGCTCGCCGGAAAAAACGGGACCCCTTTTCATCTTCAGAAAAATACCGAATATAAAAGGCTACGCGTTTAATAAATTCATCCGGTACTTTTACATCCGTAGAATATCCAAAATCTTTGAATGCATTTGTTATTCCCGTGTTTATCGTCTCTATGATTTTCTGATTCCCGAATTGAACAGGTTTTCCATTATCAGAAACCGGTTTATTGAGTTCGATTAAAGGAATTTTTTCATCCTCCGATTGCTCGGTCTTTTGGTTTTGAGGTTCTTCCTGTGCTTTTTTACTATTCCCTCCCGATTCAACCTGTTGAGAAACCACAGATGTTGCATCGGGTTTTGAAGCATTCGGAGTAGTTTCAGGTTTATGAGCACTCTTCGCACATCCAACAAAAACAAAAACCGCCAGTATGTATAAAGCAAACAGTTTCTTCATCATTTATCCTCTTAAAATAAACCGTGTTAGCAAATAGTATAAACTAAAAGAAACAATCTTTCAAGAGAAAATGGCCAGTGATGCTATTCACATTTTCACAAAACAAAGAAAAGAAAGATGTGAGGTTAAACTTTCGATTCTCATTCGGAAATAGAATAATCTCACTAATAAATAAGTTCTCTTCACAAATATATTGGCTATTCTCACAAAAAGGGAAGCTGACTTCATTCTGAACTCCATAAGCTTCATTTCAATATACATTGATTTCACTCTGAACTCAGTCATCTTCATTCCGAGAGGAATCATCTTCCTTCCGAACTCCATCGTCTTCAATCTGAACTCCAACGCCCTCACTTTTAACTCCATCATCTTCATCCGGAAATGAGTCGTTCTCCTTCCGAGCTCAATTATTGCAACAAAATGTTGCAACAGTCTCAAAAAATAATGCATTAATTCATTTCTGATATAAAGTAAGGTTTTCAGAATTAGGATTACCCACCCCAAATAGAATCATCTTCAATCTGAAATCCACTACCTCGATCTCCGAATGATACTATCCTCAAAAAAAAATTATTTCTAAAATAAAAGAAAGCGAACTCCATACAGAATGAGAATACCATTTTACATTACTTACGAAAAATATAGTGAAGTCTGATGAGCCCCTATTAGATAATAAAACGAGACTTATAATGTAAATAATTCAAATTAACTTACAATTTACCTTGCTATTTAAAAGAAAAAAATAACAATAAATTTTACTGAAATAGTGGTCAAATTATTAGTTTAGACTGAAATTAAAATCCACTTTTTTAGAATTTTGTAATTTTTAAACGAGAAATAAAATTTAATATTTTCATAAAAAGGGCTGATTAAAAGTTGAAATATATTATTTTTTATGATATCTTTTTGTTTTAACTATAAAAGAAACAATTTATAAAGAGCATAATGGCATAAAAATTATGTTATTATGGAAACTCATAATTTTAAAAGGAGCAAAAATGAAGAAAAAAACGTTAATTTGTGTTTGTATTTTGATGATAGTATTGGGGATTTTGTCTGGTGACAGTCTTTTTGCAACAAAATTGGGAACGTTAAAGGACATAGCAATTCCAGGTTATATTACTGTAAGCAATGGACAGCTTTATATTACGGATCAAAAAACCGATAAATCCTTTTTAATGAACCTCACGGATTTAAAAATAATAAAACAATTAACCCAAAGGGGTTCAGGTCCTATCGAAACACAATTCATGCCAATGATTACCGTATATTCTGATTACGTATTTTTATATTCAAATGAAAAAGCAATTTATTTTTCGCGTGATGGGAATTACCTTAAAGAGTTTCGCATTAAAAAAAAAGGTAATTGGTTTATGGCTCTTGGGGAAAATTTTGTATTAGAAACTACAATTGCAAAAAATCAAGAGCGTTGGACAGATATTTCTCTTTACTCTTATTCAAATGAAATGGATTTGAGCGCCCTAAAAAACCTTTATCTATCTAAAAATTCTCAATTAACTAAATCAAATGGAAAATTCAATCTTTATTTATTAAAGGAGTATGCCAGATATACGGTTCAAGACAATAAACTATTTCTGGGAGATTCTTCGCGTGGATTGTATCTCGAAGTATTTAATACAAAAGGTGATAAAATCAATAAAATACACCTGAAACAATTTGAAAAACAGAAAGTATCAGAGCAATTTAAAAATGATTATATGAAGTTGGTGAAATCCAGTCCCAATTATGAAGCAGCTACAAAGATATATAATCTCTTACTTCCAGAATATTTCCCGGGGTTCTATTATTTTGTAGTAGATAAAGAAAGAGTTTATTTTATAACTTACAACAGAAAGGGGAATAATCGGGAAGTAATAGTGGCAGATTGGAGGAATGGAAAATTTATAAAAAAAACAGAGATACCATGGATAATTAATGAATCATCTTATCTCCTGCCAATTGTGGATGGGAAATTCTATTATCCTTTAGAAAATGAAGAAACAGAAGAATGGGAACTCCATGTGGCAGAAGTTAAATAACATTATCTGTAAGAAATGCTATTTTGATTTTATCTTTTTA
>JAKAGC010000303.1 GCA_021817755.1 Acidobacteriota bacterium
CTTTGTCAAAATCGCTTAATATTCCCGAATGTTCTGCGATACCCTCTACATCAAGTATCAAAGCCACGCGACCGTCTCCCATCACTGTAGCTCCTGCATAACATGTAAGAGGACGCAAAACAGAATGCATCGGTTTTACTACGATTTCTTCTGTTCCAAGGACTTTATCTATTATAAGTCCAAATCGTTCTCTACCGATTTTCAAAACAGCGAAACTCACCGTTCGCTCCCCTACTGTTACAATTTTACTACCATCCTTTTGATGGAATTGCTCTAGGAGTTTATCACGTTTTTTTCGGTGTCTTTCTGTTATTTCAGCGCGAGTTTGCATTGTAAATGGTATTGGGTTAGCCAAAATCTCTGTTAATCTTACTAAAGGTAAGAGATGGTCCCTAAGACGAAAGATTTCTCTTTCTTCTGCACATTCTATTCTGGTAAATGCATCTTCATCATAAAGAGCTACTAACTCTTCAAGGTTAACTTGAGGGATTGCAAACCGGTCGTTCCCGACTTGAACAATAAGACAAGGAATAATAGCAAGTGTTAAGGGGAGTTTACATGTAATTGTTGCATTTTTTCCCGGAGTGGACTTCAATTCCATACTGCCATTCAATTTCTCAATATTGGAGCGTACTACATCAAGCCCGACTCCACGCCCCGATACATCGCTGATTCTCTCTGCCGTCGAAAATCCAGGTTGCATAAGAATTGAGAATAATTCTTTTCTGGACATCCTTGCCAGTTCATCTTCTGTTCTTAATCCCTTTTCAAGGGCTTTTTTCTTTATTTTATCCGTATCAATTCCTCTTCCGTCATCACTTATTTCTATATTTATCTGTCCTGCTTCATGGAATATCCAGATTTCAATCTTTCCTGTTGGTGATTTTCCCATTTTCTTTCTTTCTTCCGGTGTTTCGATTCCATGATCGCAGGAATTTCTAAGAATATGAGTAAGAGGATCTGAAAGATTTTCCAGAATTGTACGATCTAATTCAACCTCACTTCCAGTTATTCGTAATTCAATTGATTTTCCCAATTTTTTACTTAATTCCCTTACGAATCTCGGATATTTACCAAGAATAGTACCAATGGGTTGCATTCTGGTAAGCATGATCAATTCTTGCAATTGAGTAGTTACGATATCAAGTCTTTGAGTAATCGATTTCAACAAAGGATTGGATCTATCGATGTTATTTAACTGCTGATTTCGTACCAGAACTAGCTCTCCGGCTAAATTCATCAACCTATCCAGAAGATCTATATTGATGCGTACAGTATTACTTTTCTCCTGGCTTATTTGTTGAGATTCATTTATATCAGTATCGCTCTTTCCTTCATTGGGTAATGTCTGTGAATTTATTACTTTTATTTCAGGCTGATCTTCCATTTTCGGTTGAATTTCAATAGGTGATTCTAAAACTGGTGCTTCAATTTTTTTTACAGGTTCCTCCGATTTCTCTATTTTATCCTTAGAACCCGTGTCTACTTGTATAATTCGTTCAATATCCAGAACAGGTTTTAATTGCCCAACGTTTAATTCACTTTCAAATAAAACAAAATAAGACAGAGGAACATCTTTTAATGAACGGGAAAAATCATCAATGGGGGTTTCCAATCTTCCATCAACAATATCTCCAAGTACCAGTAACTCTTTTATAACTGAAAGAGGAGATTTATTTTTAGTTCTTCTTAGCTCATTTAAATCATACTCTATAAGGAAAAGATTTTGATTGGAGTTAATTATTTGTTTCAATTGGAATTCACTTATTCGGAAATTAGTCGATTTTCCATGTAAATCGTTTAAACCAATCATAGTATGAAGATCATCTCGAACTTCATTCGAAACTTGTCCATTAATTAAATCATCCAATTTTTTTACCAGGATAGAAATATCCATTTTATGCTGATTATCCACATTATCAATCATAGAGCGGAGAATATCGACACTTTCCAGGAGTGTATCAATAATAGTTGCATTCGGAATAATTTCGCCTGCTCTCATCATGGAAAGCAATGTCTCCATCACATGAGAAAGAGAATTGATATTCTCAAATCCCAGGAATCCTGCACTTCCTTTTATCGTATGAATTCCTCTAAAAATCTTATTTATATTATCTCCTTCCGGACTTCCACGTTGCTTTTCGAGTTGGAGGAGTTCGTCCTCTACCACATTTAAATGTTCCCTGGATTCAATTATGAATCCATCGAGAATTTCTTTATCCATATCCATAATAGCCTCCATTATTGATTAATTCAATTTGAATCGGTTCACTATCTCCAGAAGCATAGAAGCTATTTTTGACAGATCATCAGAGGATCTGCTTACCTGTTTTGCACTGTTATTATTTTCAATAGCGCTATGGTTTACATCTGAAATACTTGAAGACACATCATTTGCACCTTTAGCAGCTTCTCCGGCATTAGTGGACATATCGTTTGCCGCTTTAGATAATTCAGTTACTGCATTAGCAATATTATTAACACCTTTCTTCGCTTGTAGTACATTAGCAGAAATATCATTAGCTGCTACGCTTTGTTGTTCAACTGAGTTAGTAATCGATATAACCGCTTCATTAATAGATTCGATGATACCTGCCACATCTCCGATAACTTTTACAGCATCAGAAGTATTTCCTTGAACACCTTTTATCCGGTTAGCAATATCTTCCGCAGCTTGTGCACTCTGATTAGCCAACTCTTTTATTTCATTTGCAACTACAGCAAAACCTCTCCCTGCATCTCCAGCCGATGCCGCTTCAATTGTTGCATTGAGAGCCAGAAGATTGGTTTTATCAGCAATTCGCTTTATCACTTCAGTGACTTTTCCAATTTCTTCCGCTGCACTTCCTAAGTGATTCATAGTTTTAGTGGATTCTTTTGCAAGGGTAACCGCTTTTTCTGCTATTTTTGAGGCATCTTTCGCATTATGAGCGATCTGGTTGATCGATGCAGACATCTCTTCTGTAGAGCTCGCAACTGTTACCATATTCTGACTCATTTGTTCTGCCGTAGATGACACTGTAGAAATATTCACGCTCATCTCTTCCGATGCTGAAGCAATATTTGAGATATTGGATGATACCTGTTCCGTTGCACTTGCCACATTTCCAGCTTGATTTCGAACATTTTCAGAATAATTCGCCATTTGTCCTGCTACTGATGAAAATTCCGTAGAAGCTGAAGAAATATTTTCTGTCTGTTCTTTTACTTGTCTTACTATATTTTGAATCTGTTCGATAAATTTATTAAAATACCCTGCCATTTGGCCGATTTCATCGTTTAAAGGAACTGTTATCCGTTTTGAAAGATCAGCATCTCCTTCTGCAAGGTCACGTGCTCGTTCTATAGATTCTTTTAATGGAACAAATCGTCTCCCGATATACCAATATATAAATCCCAATGCAAGGCCGATTACGATTAATCCTATGATTATCATTGTTTTTGCCATGGCATTTATTTCTGATCGGATATCAGATCCATAGATCGTAGTAAAAATAATATAGTTATAATGTTTATTTCTTTCCATTGTTAGAATTTTATCTTTGCCTTCCCAGTCATATCGGATAACTGTATTTTCTGATGAATTCAAGGCTTTTCTTCCCCATTCATATTCTTTGACATCTAGCTTGAAGATATTTTTTTCATCCGGGTGGCCTATTGTAAGCCCTTCACTATTTGTAAAAAAGATATATCCTGTTTTTCCTATTTTAATCTTCTTAATATATTGAACGGAAAAGGTTTCCAGATCGAAAGGCATCCCAAATATTCCTACCACTTGTTTCCCATCCATAATAGGAACAGTAATTAGTACAACAATTTTGCCTGTAACCGGCGATTTGTACGGACTGCTAATATAGGATTTTCCATTTAAAGCACTATGGATATTCTCATCGAATCCCACTCCTTTCCATTTTACTCCTCTCGAATTGGAACGCCCTGCTGCAATAATAATTGTATCATCCTCTGCAGTGGAGATAAAAAGATTTTCAAGATCCTTAGTCTCACTGAAAAATGATTTCAACATTATCTCTGCGCGTGTTACATCCTTGGTTTTAGCTGCAGTAATTATGACCGAATCATGAGCAAGAAAATTCGTCAATCGCAAATGGGACTCGTAATAATTTTCAAGGTTATAATTAAATGATTGAGATGCATTCTTTAGTTGACTGATATAGACATCTTCAACCGCTACTTTCCCTGAAAAGAAAGAGATAAGTATCAACACCGTTGCACTAACTATTACGGTTAATACTACTATTATTAGTATTGATGTTTTTAAACTCGCCGTTTTAGGTTTCATGACTTGACCTCCTGGTCTATTGTTTATATCATAAATATTTTCATTTTTTTATTCAATTACTTTGAAAATCCGGTCTACCCTTGTTAATTTTAAAAGGTTCCGTAAATCTTCATTCAGATTAATCATTTCCAACTTCCAATCTTGTTTCTTTGATAATAATTTCGAAAATACGATTAACACGCTTAGACTTACTGAGTCGATATCATCTACTTTACTAAAATCAAATCGAAAACTCTTTATCCCCTCATCCAATAATGATTCCAATAGAGCCCGAAATTTCTTTTCAGATGATGCAGTTAAATCTCCACTTGGGATAACAACTCGAAATTCTCCTTCCTGTTTGATTTGAAATTCGATTTCCCTGGATAAACTCATAAAAACCGTAATCTGATTTCCTTTTTCATTAAATTTAATTTGATCTGAAAAAGTATTAATAAGAGCAAAACCACGGTTCCTGGTTTGTCTTGGATCCATTGGTATTTCCCAGTCAATTTGTGAATAATCGAATCCATTACCTTCATCTTCCACCAATATCTTAAACCGTTTTTTCCCAAGGTGTTCCACGATACAATGGATAATTTTATCACGTATTTCTTTATTTCCATGCTCCACTGCATTGTTTAGTAATTCTCGTAGTACTAAATTTAGATTGCTTAATTCGGATATCCCGATATCCACTTGATGAAAAAATATATGGTTTTCCTCTATAACACGGTTTACATGGTCGATATCCGTTTCAAATCGAAATTCAATCCTATCCTGGTATTCTTGAACTTCAAACATATTTATTCTCCATTTGCCGGTATTTCAAATGCAACCAGCAGCATATCATCTTTCGGTTTATAATGACAAATCATTAAAATAGCTTTCCAAATGGCATCCACCATTTGAGAAAGTGGTAAATTTTTATATTTCTGAATTAAGTTTAAAAGGCCTTTTAATCCCAATTTACATTTTTTCCCTGTTTCACCATCTTTGCAGGAAGTATCCAATATACCATCCGAATAGAGTATGTAACGATCTCCCGATTTTAATTCAAATTGACGTCTCGCTGCTTGAATATGTGTATGCATCCCCAAGACATCTCCTTCCAATTCAAAAACAAAAGGATTTTCCAGTTTATCACGGATACGGATCATTGATGGATGACCTGCTGAAACTACTTCTCCCGTCATAGTTTCACGGTTTATTCTTAGAAACGCTGCTGTTACCATTCTTCCTGCATTCTTAGATTGCAATAACTGATGGTTAATCAAATCAAAAAAGGTAATTCCATCCAAACCGGTACGTATATTTTCTTCGAAAAAAGCTTTTAGTAATACCGTATGATACGATGCCCCCATATCATGTCCCGAAACATCCGCTAATAATATATCCCATCCTAGATTAGTTCTTCGTATATCAAGGTAATCCCCTCCCAATTCTGCCAATTGA
>JAKAGC010000304.1 GCA_021817755.1 Acidobacteriota bacterium
ACTATGCTTTAATATCCGGTTAAGGCGTGCATTTGAATATGCAGCAGCCAACGGTTTCGATAGTGTAGCGACAACGCTTTCGGTAAGCCCTTACAAAGTAACCGCCCAAATCGATGTGGAAGGTGAAATACTAAGCAAGGAATACGGTATCGCGTATTTACCGGAAAATTTCAAGAAACAAAACGGATATAATAAGGCCAAACAAATGGCCATGGAATTGGGGATTAAATACCAGGATTACTGTGGATGTACCTATTCTTTCGACGAGAAACAGATCCGGATAAAAGAAAAGAAAGAGAGACAGGGAAAAAACACGGATTAAAAGTATTACGCCGGAAACACGGCGGGATGAAGTTAACCCACTATCCGTTTTCTATCCAGAGAGAATATACCTTTTACTTGATGGAACTCATTTACAATTTTATTTAACTGTTCAATATCTTTGACTTCGAATACGATTTTTATTTTGGTCATCGATTGGCTGATTTTTTCAGTTTCCGCTTTAATAATATTGGAATCGTATTTGGCAGTAATCCCGGAAATAGAACTCAGTAACCCCGGTTTATCCTGTCCCAGGAGATCGAATTTTACCCGGTATGGATAATCCCAGATCGTATTCCATTCAACATCTTTTAACCTCGTAGGGAGAACATTTTTTAAAGCTGTACAATCTTCGCGATGAATAACCAGGCCACGTTTTTGTGTAATATAACCCACGATATTCTCTCCTTTAATCGGATTGCAGCAACGGGCAAAGGAGACATCCACATCCTGGTAACCATCTACGCTGACCAGTTTGTATTGTTGGGAACTCTTTTTAGGTATTTTCTTCGGAACGTAAATTTCAACTGCTTCCACTTCCGGGAAAAGACGTCTTAATGCATTTTTATCCAGAACTTTATCATTGGATCCCAATGCCCTGAGAAACGATTCCATGTCCGTGCAGTAGACATCTTTGATTTTTGCTTCCATCTGGGCATCTGTAAATTTAAGATGATGTTTTTTCTTATATTCGCGGATAACTTTCGTCCAGATACGTTTCCCTTTTTCCAGGTAGAGGGAATGCTCTTTTTTCTGGACATAAGCCATGATTTTTTTTCTGGCTTTATTGGTAACCACGAATTTCAACCAATCGATGCTCGGGTGGGCATTTTTCGATGTGATAATATCGACCACATCCCCCGAGTTAAGCGCAGACTTTAATGGGATCAGGTGTTCGTTTACGATTGCACCCTGGCAATGTTCACCAACTTCCGAATGAATGGCATAAGCAAAATCGATCGGGGTAGCCCCTGCTTTCAGGTTAATCACTTTTCCCTTGGGAGTAAAGACAAAGATTTCATTCGGAGTTAGTTCTCCTTTAACCAGTGAAAGAAATTCTTTCGGATTCGGGTTTTCCTTATGTGTTTCGATAAGATCTCGGAACCATTGCAACCGTTGATCTTCTCCGATATTGGAGAGGCTTTCTTTATATTTCCAATGAGCGGCGATTCCTTCTTCTGCGATTTTGTGCATTTCACGGGTGCGAATCTGGATTTCGAATTTAATTCCACCTGGTGTAATAATAGTCGTGTGAATGGACTGATACCCGTTACTTTTTTGATTGGCGATAAAATCCCGGAAACGGAAAGGGATATTCGGCCAGCGTTGGTGAATTTCACCCATTAACGCGTAACAGCTTTCGATAGTGTCGGTAATAATTCGAAGGGCCAGTAAGTCATAAACCTGATCGATACCGATGTTTTGTCTCACCAGTTTTCTATATATTGAAATTTCACGTTTGATACGGTAGTTAATTTCGCCCGGGATATTGTATTGATTAAGGATTTTTTCCATTTCAACTTTAAGAAATTCCAGTTGTTCCATCGCCCATTCTTTTTTATCCGCGATGCTTTTTTCTATTTTTTTATATTCTTCAGGGTAGGCATAACGAAATGCGATATCTTCAAGGTCGGTTTTCATTTTTCCCATACCCAGGCGGTAGGCGATCGGAGCATAGATTTCGAGGGTTTCTTTCGCAATTCGTTTTTGCTTTTCGGGAGGGAGTGCATCCAACGTAGTCATATTATGATAGCGATCAGCCAGCTTAATAAGAATAACACGGACATCATGGGTCATGGCGATAATCATTTTTTTGAGAGTTTCCGCCATAGCATCTTCTTTATCGCCAACCGAAATTTTCGACATTTTAGTTACACCCCAGACAAGATCGGCAATTTCTTTTCCGAAGAGGTCCTCGATGCGGCTGATCGGGTAGAGATGGGAATCTTCCACTACATCATGAAGCAATCCCGCGGCGATAGAAATTTCGTCCAGTTTCATATCGGCCAGCATGCCGGCTACTTCCAATGGATGGACTATATAAGGTTCATTGGAAGCGCGTTTCTGGTTAAAATGAGCATCCGTGGCAACAGTGTAAGCTTTTTTCAGGAGTTCTGTATTGGCATCGCTATAATAGCTCAGTACTTTTTCCTGGAGTTCGAAGAATCGTTTTATCATGTATTTTCATCCCAAAAATAGTGATTATTAATAGTAATATATTTTTTCTGTAATATCAACTTAAAAAAAGAAATTGAATAGATGGCGTATTTTCAGGATTCTATTAGTATCCCTGTGGGATTTACTAAACCTTTAATATATGATAAAATTTTCCAATGCAATTAAAGGTGATTGTTCTTATCTGTATACTGGGTTCAGTGTTGATGGCTGGAGTAGACAAAGAATCCAATTATTTTGTGCTGAGGAAACAGATGGTAGAGGAACAAATTTTTCACCGGGGAATAACCGATCCGGTCATATTAAGAGCATTCTCCGATGTGAAGCGTCATCTTTTCGTAAATCCTGAATTACGCAATAAGGCTTATGATGATACATCGCTCGATATCGGTTACGGTCAGGATATCAGCCGTCCCTATATCGTAGCCGTCATGACTTATGCCGTCGCACCAAAGTACGATAAAAAAGTACTGGAAGTAGGTACAGGTTCCGGTTATCATGCCGCAATCCTGGCAGAACTCGTTAAAACCGTTTATACCATCGAATTGAATGAAAACCTGGCACGACCGGCGCGGCAAAGATTGGATGCCATGGGGTATAAAAATATCAAGTTCAAAATCGGCGACGGATATAAAGGATGGCCCCAGTATGCACCATATAATTGCATTATCGTTACATGCAACGAAGATCACATTCCACAGCCCCTGATCGATCAACTGGCTGTCGGAGGTCGAATGATTATCCCGGTGAGTTACTCTTCCAACCTCCAGGAGCTGATTGTTCTCGAAAAACAAGACAAAAAAGGCACATTAAAAAAAACAAGTTTAATCCCGGTTCAATTTACACCGATGATAAGAGGAAATGACTCCAAATGACATATCAAGAAGATAATTTTGAAAATATACTGGAAAATTTAAATCCAGTTCAAAGAGAAGCTGTATTGTATTTTGATTCACCATTATTATTAATCGCAGGTGCAGGCTCCGGGAAGACCCGGGTTATTACAAATAAAATAGCCTATCTGATAAAGAAATTCGATATTTCTCCCCGGCACATCCTGGGAGTAACCTTTACCAATAAAGCCGCAGAAGAAATGCGAACACGTATCCAGGCCTTAACCGATATCGAAGCCCGGATGTTTAATATATCCACATTCCATTCGTTAGGGTTACGAATTATGAGGGAATCCGGTTCAGAGGTAGGGTATGATGCGGACTGGCAGGTAATGGATGACCAGGATCAGCGTAAAATAGTTGAAAAAATAATAAAAGACAATTTCTCATATTTTACGAATGATATGAGAGAGGCTGTACGCCGTAAAATAGGACTTGCCAAGATGGACCTCAATTATCCCAATAATAGGGAATACTTATTACAAAGAGGGTTTTCCCAGGATGAGTTTAGAATATTCCATCTTTATTTCGAGTACCAGCAAAAGAATAAATTATGGGACTATGAAGATCTTGTTTCTCTACCTGTAAAAATGCTGAAAAATAATGACAGGTTACGGCAAAAATACGAAAACCGGTATCGTTATGTAGTCGTGGATGAATTTCAGGATACCAACCCAAACCAATATGAATTGCTGTTAATCCTTGCCGGCACCCATGGACAAATAACCATAGTCGGAGATGATGACCAGGCGGTTTACTCCTGGCGAGGTGCCAGTATTCGTTTCCTGTTTAAGTTTGAGCATGATTTTCCCCGTACCCGGATTATCAAGCTTGAACAGAATTACCGTTCTACTCCGCAAGTACTCGACTTTGCCAATACGTTGATTTCTCGAAATACTGCCCGTCGTCCCAAATCGATGTGGACAAATGAAAAATCCGGAAACCCTGTCTTTGTTCTGGATACCCGTTCCAAAGAAGATGAAGCTCGTGTTATAGGCGATTTGATCAATCACATAAAGGACGAACGCCCCGATTTACTGCCTGTTGCAATCCTATATCGAATCAATTAACAGTCATTGGCCTTTGAAACCGAGTTTGCCAGAAGGGGAATCGAATTTAAAATTCTCAAAGGTCTTCGATTTTTTGATCGAAAAGAAATTAAAGATAGCCTTGCACTTCTAAAACTCGCTGTTCAAATCGATGATGATATCTCATTTTTGCGAATGGTCGATTTTCTTCCACTCGGAATCGGGCCCAAATCATTGGATACTCTTTCCGCTTATGCCACACAAAACAATTTATCTCTTTTCCGGGCCCTTCAAAAACAATCGCCTGATAAATTTCAATCCAAAGAGATTTTTACGGCTATCTTTCAATATCATTTACAGGTTACTACCACTCACGATGCTCCTCCCATGTCGAAAATTCTTGAACGGTTATTGGCCGTATCCGGGTATATCGAAGGTTTGATTTCTAAAAACGAAGAGGATCGAAGGTTAAACGTAGAAGAATTGATCGCATTTATTCACTCCTGGGAATTGGCTAATCCCGGAGAACCCATATCGAGCCTGATGGATTATATCAGTCTGGAAAGTGGAAGTAAGAACGAAACGGATAATACTTCGGTATTTCTGTTGACCATGCACAATGCCAAAGGGTTGGAGTTTCCTACCGTTGTTGCCAGTGGAATCAACACCACATATATGCCGTTTTTTATGCGTAAAGGGCAGGAAGATATCGAAGAAGAACGCCGGTTGTTTTATGTCGCTTCTACGCGATCGATCAAACAACTCGTGATTTCGATCGGAGCAGAAAAAAAATCCGTTTTACTCAAAGATGTCAGTTATTCGTTGTACTCCGTTGCCTATTCTGCCGAAGATATAATGACACGAATCCGCCCTGAAGGTAGTAGCGCACGTGAAAAAGAGATAAACAGAATTTTGCGCTCTCCTGAGGCTGCGGAAGAAAAATACCTCGAACATGCGATTTTCGGAAGAGGGAAAATTATTTCAGCGATAGATAAAAGTAAGTATCTTGTGGAATTTGTGGGGAAGGGTCAAAAATTAATAGATACGTCGATCGTACCGGTTAAATTTCTTTAAAGAATAAAATCGGAACCGTTATCCCTGAACTTCATATCCATATGCTGTCTTTCGGATTTCCAGGTATCCAGGTTTATAGAGTGGAACGCTTCTACGACCTTCGGATCAAACTGAAGACCCGAATGTTTTATTAATTCCTCCGATGCCACTTCAAAACTTAGGGCTTTTCGGTAAGGGCGTTCAGACGTCATCGCATCGACTGTATCTGCAACCGCGAATATTCGGGAACCAAGAGGG
>JAKAGC010000305.1 GCA_021817755.1 Acidobacteriota bacterium
TACCTTTGAAGTCGGAGGGAAGAATAAAAATTATAAACAAATAAAAGAAATCGATAATTCTTTCATGGCAGTAGATGACACTGAAACCGGATTTAAGAAAAAAATTCCTCTCTGGCTTTTCGGATTCTTGTATTAATTTTTTTCACACCCCATAGAAAAATAATTTAGTTTTTTTCAATCATATTTAACACCTCTCCCAATGTTTCTCTGCCTGTTTTTTACTTCAATTATCAGAGTGATATTCAATAAAAAATATGCAGAAGACCACTAAGAAAAATATTAATGAACACCTGTACTTGACCTCTTTGTTATCGTATGATAAAAATAATAATGATAGCCCAGTAATATACAAAAACCGAGGATGCCAATGACAGAGAAATTATATTATAATGATGCCAATACAGAGGAATTTCAAGCAGAGATTATTCAAATTATTCCTGAGAAAAATCAATGGAAAGCCGAACTGGACCGCACTTATTTTTACCCCGAAGGAGGCGGACAGCCTGCGGATAAAGGATGGATAGCAGGTATTCCCGTTCTCGATGTGCAAAAAGTTCAGGAGACTATTTATCATATTATGCCTGCTTCACCTCCTCGAGGAACAGTTACCGGAAAAATCGATATGAAGTGGCGCAGGGATTTCATGCAGCAGCATACCGGCCAACATATTATTTCCGGTGCATTGTATAAGGTTGGTCAATACGTCACCCAATCCGTTCATATGGGAATCGATTACACCTCTATCGAGATCGATCAACCTCAAATTTCCCCCCAGCATATTCAGCAGGTAGAAGAGATAGCCAATACCGTTATCCGGGATGATTTACCCATTGAATTTATATTTACTCAATCCGGTCAGGTTGACGCGTTTCAACTTCGTAAACCCAGTTCAAGGGAAGGGCAGATTAGATTGGTACGTATTGCAGATTTCGATTGTGTTGCGTGTGGTGGGATTCATTTCAATAGTACCCGGCATGTGCGGTTAGTTAAAGCCATAGGTATCGAAAAAATTCGCGGTCATGCCCGGATATTGTGGAAAATTGGAGATCGTGCCATTGCCGATTATACTTCAAAAGATCGATTAATTTCCGAATTACGAAGTTTACTTTCCACTGGCGATGAATCTTTACCCCAAAAAACCCGGGAATTAATTGAAGAACTCGCACAACTTAAGCGAAAATGCAGTCAGTATGAAAATCAACACGCCCGTTTTCTCTATACTCAGTTGATGGAAAAAAATAGTATTGGCAATTTTCGCGGTGTGCCTATAATTACCCGGTATTGGACAGATGGAGAGGAAGAGGAATCCGTTATAAATAAAATGATTAAAATACTCTTGAAAGAGCAACCGGCCATTTTTTGTCTCGTGTATAAGGCATCAGATCGTTTAAATTGGTGTATCGGGTGTACAGAAGGGGTGGAGTATTCGTTTGATAAAAATAAGCAGGAGTTAATGGCATCTATCGATGGAAAAGGTGGTGGTAGTTATCCTTTGTGGAAGGGAATCGGAAAGAATGAATCAGGAATGGAACAATTTTTCACCCGGTTTAGAGCTTCCCTCCAATTACCATAATGATTAACAGTTAAGAATGCCACTATGCGGCATATTTTAAAGACTGTAAAATATCCTCTCTCTCAAGTTCAGGATATGCAGCAAGAATTTCTTCAATGGACATTCCGGATCCTACTAGTTTTAAAATAAGAGAGACCGTTATTCGCATACCCCTTATAGTTGGTTGCCCCAAACAAATTCCTGGGTCAATCGTGATACGGTCTAATAGTTTCACAGTAAGCCTCCTTATGTCTATGAAGACGCAAACAATATAATCTCTCTTTTTCGATTTGTCAAGTTGAATATTATAAAAATTCGTGCCCCATAATTTCCTTCAATATTATTTTATTTTAAATAAATCTTCTGTATTCAAAATGCAAATTATCGCTATGCAAACCTTAATTCACCACTAAGCGTTAGGATTACGTCTACAGTTTGGAAAGTGTGCAACGGTAAATTTTGGGTAAAATTTACTTTACATTCTTCTAAATTTTTTATATCATAATACTTCTGTGTTGAATACGTTTATGGAGGATGATGGATGTCCGGGTTAACATGGCTTCATTTATCGGATTGGCACCAAAAAGGTAAGGGTTTCGACCGTTCAGTGGTACTCAATAAACTAAAGGATGATATTGAGAACAGGAGTAAAATCCATTCGGACCTGGAGAAAATCGATTTCATCGTATTCAGCGGCGATCTTACGTTTTCAGGGAAGAAGGAAGAGTTCGAGGCAGCACGGGATAATTTTCTCGAGCCCGTGCGTCTGGCCGCAGGCGTCGATAAGGACCGCGTCTTTATCGTACCGGGTAACCATGACATGAACCGCGATTTATTTAAATATCTCCCACCTGATTTAACCAAACCCTTAACCACTCATGAAGCCATTATCGAATGGTTGGATGATGAAATGGGCTTGGAAGAAATTCTCAAACCCTTCAAAGAATACCGACAATTTGTTCATCAATATGCAGGTGATCATTTATCCCCCTATGCATTCGGTATTGAAATATCCATCGATGGAAAATCGATTGCGATCATGGGCTTTAATTCCGCCCTCATGTGCGGCAGGAATATTATTAGTAATAATGTAGATGATTACGGGAAGATCATTTTGGGTGAACCGCAAATCCATGATATCCTGAGAAAATATGAATCAGCCCATATCCGTATCGCAGTAATGCACCATCCCATGGAATGGCTGACCGAAAGCGACCGGGATAAAGTGGAAGGGGCTTTGAAAAAAGCAATGCATATCATTCTGTGTGGGCATTTGCATAAAGGACGCGCAGATACCATCTCGGGTACTGACGGTCAATGTATGATTATCCCTGCCGGTTCGGCGTATGACCGAAGAGAGTATCCGAACGCCTTTAATTATTTGCATCTGGATACTGAAACAGGAAAGGGAATAGTCTATTTACGCCGATGGAGCACCGAAGAGAGCATATGGGAACCCTATCATAAATCCACGCATCCCAATGGTCAATACCCGTTTATTTTGCCGGGCTTCACAGGTGATGAATATCCCCAAAAACCGGATTTAACAGAAGTGACGGAAGGAGTGGAGAAACCCGAAACCATTTCGGGACCGGGTGCCATGTTCAACCTGGATAATTTTGTGTTTAATGTTCCCTTCCGCGCCAAAGGAGAAGGTATGGTGGGACGGGAAGATGCCCTTTTAAAAGTCCGGGAACAACTGGAAAAAGGAAAACACACAGCCATCGGTCACACAGCGGCATTCCAGGGAATGGGGGGATTGGGTAAAACCCAACTGGCTGTGGAATATGCCCACAAATACAAAGACAAGTATCCGAAAGGGATCATCTGGATCAATGCGGATCAGGAAATTGACCCGCAATTAATCGATATCGCTAAAAAAGCAAAATGGATATCACCGGAATCGAAACATTCCGAAATTTTAGAGACTGCCCTACACCGGTTACGGAATTGGTCGGAATGTCTGGTTATCTTCGACAATGTGGAGAAATACGAAGATATCGAAAATTATTTACCGGCTGTGGATGCCCAACCGCATTTGCTGGTTACCAGCCGGGAGGTGCATTCCAATTTTGTACCCGTCGAAATCCTATTGCTTGATAATGATCGTTCCCTGGAATTATTAATGAAGGAATCCAACCGGGATTTCTCCAATATATCCCTACCGGAAAAAGAAGCAGCCCGATCAGTAGTCGATCAACTGGGAGGATTACCCCTGGCCATAGAGATTGCGGGTGCCTATCTCTCACACATGACAGGTTGCACCTTTAGCCAATATAAAACCTTACTGGAAGCCAATTTAAAAGAGGCATTAAAAGGGGATATGCTCTCCAGTTGTACAAAACATGAGTGTGATCTTTATGCTACTTTAAAAATCAGCGAATCCCTAGTCGAAAAGTCGCCATTACTAAAGGAGATTATCGATTTCCTGGCATGGAGCAGCAGTGCGTTTATGGGAGTTTCATTAATCGCAACTGTATTGGATAAAACAGAAGCAGAATTGATTCATCCTTTGAGCCTGGGAGTTACCATAAAAATATTACAGCAGTCGGAAAATGGGAAGCGGTTTGATCTTCACCGGCTGGTAAGGAAGGTACAACAAGAGCAAAATCCAATTACCGTAAGAAAAGACTGGGTCGATCAAGTATGTGGACGGCTAGGAAAATGGTTTGAAGACCGGAGTGAGGAATTTATTCATTTACCTGAATTTGAAGCGGAGATCGATCACTTGAAGGAGTGGCTGGACCATGCAGAAAATTTATTCCCGGAACATGTAGCACGATTAACCTGGCTCCAGTCCTATCCACCATTTCACTGGGGAAAATACAACGAATCCCATCAACTGGTTCAATCCGCCTTTTCCATGCTGGATCAAGTACCGAATGTGGATTTGAAATTGAAAGCCGATATTCTCAATAACCTGGGTACGACATCTTCTTTATTAGGGAAAAATTCCGACTCCATTTCCTATCATAAACAAGCGTTGGATATTCACTTAAAACTTTTCGGAGAGCAGCACCAGGATACTGCGACTTCATATAATAACATCGGTATCACCTTAGGACAAATGGGAAAGCATGAAGAGGCACTAAAATATCACGAGAAGGCACTTGCCATTCAGCTTCAAGTGCTGGGTGAACAGCACCCCAATACGGCTAGTTCTTATAATAATATCGGTAATATTTACTATTATATAGGAAAACAAGATGAGGCGCTGAAATACCAAGAAAAGGCGCTTGCCATTCGTCGTCAAGTGTTAGGTGAGCAGCACCGCGATACAGCTACCTCATATAATAACATCGGCTCTAATTATGAAAAAATGGGAAAGCATGATGAGGCGCTACAATACAAAGAGAAAGCGCTTGCCATTCAACTTAAAATCTTGGGCGAGCAGCACCCCATTACGGCTGCCATATATAATAACATCGGCTCTACCTATGGAGAAATGGGGAAGTACAAAGAGGCGTTGGAATATTATGAAAAAGCGCTTGCCATTCGACTTAAATTTTTGGGCGAACAGCACAAGGATACCGCGACCTCATATCATAATATTGGCTATTACTATAGAGAAATGGGAAAGTATGATAAGGCATTGAATTATTTTGAAAAGGCAAATAATATATGGCTTCAAGTTTTAGGAGAGCAGCATAAGGATACGAGCGATTCTGCAGTAGGAATGATTCAATGCTTAATCAAACTCAAACGCTTTGATGAGGCGATGGAAAAAACCGAGGAATGGCTGGGACGCCTGCCTAAAGACCATCAATATTACAAAGCATTTGAAGTATTAAAAAAAATGATCAACAAAGCAAAGAGAAATAAACTGAGCGGCATATCCTCGAAGAAAAAGAGGCGGTGATTTCAACGACCTTTTATTTAACCACGGATTGGAAGGGCTATCGCTTCCTTTTGGCCCACGAATTACTCGAATTTACACGAATTATTAGATTAAACCACTGATTAGAAGGAGTGTTAGTGCTAGTGCTGGTGTTAGTGGGTGACTGCGTCACCTTTTAAAATAAACCACTGATTAAAAACCTTTTATAACCACTGATTAGAAGGAGTGTTAGTGCTAGTGATGGTGTTAGTGGGCGACTTCGTCGCTTCCTTTCTGCCCACGAATTGCACGAATTAAACA
>JAKAGC010000306.1 GCA_021817755.1 Acidobacteriota bacterium
GGAACTGCATCCGGTAATGCATATTAATAGCATTAAAATGGCTGCAATTCTTAGTTTGATACGCATTTTCAACTCCTTATTTATATTTTCTTAACAGTATCATTTAGAAAAAATTTTGTCAACTCCCAAAAAAAAAGAAAAAACCGTATTGACAAATAGGGGGGTTTCATGATATAAATATACTTCATTTAATGTGTTCCCCGGTGGCTCAATCGGCAGAGCGGTTGACTGTTAATCAATAGGTTGCAGGTTCAAGTCCTGCCCGGGGAGCCATTATCTTTTATTCCCTCACCTCACAAATTACGAACTTATCCTTCTAAAAAAAATTTCGTCATAATATTATAATATTCTTGTTTCTTATTGATTAGTGAGTTTTGATTTTACTGCTTCGATTTTTTGGGTCATGGAAAGGGTTTTATCTCTTCGGTCATCAATGGAAATCCGTGTAGAAACTCTTTGTGCACCGTTAAGAAAGGGAGTTTCGTGCATTTTTCGAACGGCAGCGAGAATCTCATCTAACTCACCTTCCAAAACAGTTCCCATGGGTGTTAAGAGTGATTTAATATTTTTAAAATCTTCGAGAACTTTTTCTACATTTGCAACAAAGTGGCTTAATGAGGGTGTTGTGGTTCCGAGGGGAACGATACTGATTTCAGCGATTACGATAGGCATAATATACCTCCTAAAAATGAAATAATGGTTTATTTAATCGATGATGACCAGGTTTCTACCGCCTTGTTTGGCTTTATATAACAATTCATCGGCATTATTGATGGTTCGTTCGAGGGAATGATCTATTTTGGTTGCGACACCGATAGATATGGTTATTGATAATTCAATGGATTGGGTATTGGAAGTGATTAATTTGAATGGTTTGTTTTCGAATTTTTTTCTGAGTCTTTCAAAAAAGGGAAAGGTTTTTTCGTATTTCATATTGGTCATCATGATACAAAATTCTTCACCGCCAAAACGTGAAACGACATCAGCCTTTCGGAAACTATCCATAAGGATACCGGCGATATATTTCAAAACACTGTCACCGACCTCATGACCGTAAGTGTCGTTTATTTTTTTAAAATGATCGATATCGATCATTGCGATTGTCATATCCAGTATGCATCTTCTTGCATTTTCAAAAATTTTTCTTCCAAGGTCGAAAAAGTAACGACGATTATACAACCCGGTAAGGTAATCTTTATTGGATGCTTCATGAATAGCTTCTATATATTCTAGCATTTCGATATTGTGATTGACTCTACAATAGAACTCTTCTTTGGCAAAGGGTTTATTTACAAAATCGTTGGCTCCTTTTTTAAGGAATTTTGCAGATAAAATACCTGATCCATGAGCAGAAATACCGATTATGGACATTCGATCTGAGCTGTATTTTTTACGAATAGCAGATACAAATTGAAACCCATCGATACCGGGCATATTGTAATCAGTAATTACGAGTCGAATATCAGGATGCTGAGTAATGGTATCTAAACCTCCTTCACCGCTGGATGCCTCCAAAACCTGAAATTTTTGTATGGATAGCAATGATTTAAGAAATGAACGAGTAACAGCGGAATCGTCTACCACGAGAATTTTAATATTTCTATTTTTATAGATGCGGTTTACTGCGCGAACAAGGTAATCGACATCTTGAATTCCTTCTTTTAATACATAATCAACTACATCCATGGATAATATCCGTTCCCGGATATCATCACCGAAATTTCCAGTGAATACAATGGCGGGTATTCCTTTGGATAAAATATAATCGACGATTACTTCATCATGAGCATCGGGAAGATTCAAATCGAGAATGGACAGGAAGAAATGATCTGCGTTAGTCTCAACAAGCGTTTTGGTTTCTTCAAAAGACGCAGCAATTTTACAATCAAAACCGAGCCTGGATTTTATTTCTCCTGAAATAACATTTGCAAACATTTTGCTATCTTCTACAATTAACAGTGATACGGGTTCCATATGGCACCTTTCTTTTTTGAGGATTTTGTTTCTTTGATTTTACACCATTTAATGGGTAAAAATCAAGTAGGTAGAGCAAAAATCAAAATGAAATCCGAATGTTTTTACCGGATTGTCCCACCAATTCTAAAATAGATAATCTATTTGATTATTCTTTAGACTGTTTTGAGCTTAAGGATGAATTTTTAACATGATGAAATGACAAGGATAGATTATTCTATAATTGATGAATAATACTAAAAAAGTATAATGATTTTAAAGATAATAATGGAATTTTAGAGGCAATTTTTTAAAAGGGCTTGACAATTTAGATAAAATTGTGTTACTAAATTATTTCAAAATTTAATATTTAAGGAATTTTTTATGCTTAAAGGTAAAGTTAAATGGTTTGACGCTAAAAAAGGGTTCGGTTTTATTTCGACCGAACAGGGTAATGATGTGTTTGTTCATTATTCCGGTATTCAATCGAATGGATTTAAAGCGCTTAAAGAAGGACAAGAGGTGATTTTCGAAATTAATGAAGGGAAAAAAGGTCCTCAGGCAGTAAATGTTCAGGTTTCAAGGGAATAGTACTAAAAATTAACGAGTTCCCTATTTGTTTAATCGGAATAATGTATCGATGGCCATAACGCGGGATGGGGCGTTGGAAATAAACGGACTGTCTTTTAAGAACAAAAAAATTTCTTAGTTGCGATTATGGCCATCGGTATTACCTTTTTATTTGGCACCCCATTTGGCTTTTAAACTATTTATCAAATCTTGAGTCTTATCTTGTGGTCTCTGGTTTCCTTTATAAGGCTCTTTTCTAAATCCTTTGGGATTATCGTTCCGGTGCGTATCCTTTTTAAAATCTTTATTAAAACCTGGTTTTTTATCTTTATCTTTAGTTCTGACGGGGGGTTCCTGTAGGGCTTTAATACTAAGTTGGATGCGCTTAAGCTGGTGATCAACGCTAAGAACTTTTACTTTTACTTTATCTTCTACTGAGACAACCTGTTCGGGACTGGTAATAAATTCATGGGATAATTCGGATACATGGATCAAACCATCCTGGTGGACGCCAATATCTACAAAAGCACCGAATTTAGTCACATTGGTAACGACTCCTTTTAATATCATTCCTTCCTGTAAATCTTCGAGGCTTTCGACACCTTCTTCGAAGTCGAAGACCTCAAAATCTTCACGGGGATCACGTCCAGGAGTTTCGAGTTCTTTTATGATATCCTTAATGGTTGGAATACCGAATTCTTGGGTCACGAATTCTTCGGGTTTGATTTTTAAGACCAATTCTTTATTTCGAATTAATTTATCAACTGGAACATCGAATTTTTGACACATTTTGTCGACAATATCATAGGATTCCGGATGAATGCCAGTGGTATCGAGGGAATTCTCTCCATTTCTGAGCCGTAAAAATCCGGCACTTTGCTGGAAGGCTTTTGAACCGAACATTCGGACTTCTTTAATGGCGTCCCTGTTTTTAAACATCCCGTTTTTATTCCGATAGTCGACGATATTCCTGGCAAGAGTATTACCGATACCGGAAACATACTTTAAAAGGTGATAAGAAGCGGTATTTAGTTCGACGCCGACACGGTTTACCACAGAGCTGACAACATCATCGAGTTTTGATTTAAGTAAACTCTGGTTAACATCGTGTTGATATTGACCTACTCCGATGGATTTGGGGTCGATTTTAACGAGTTCTGCGAGTGGATCCTGAAAACGGCGTCCGATAGATACTGCTCCACGCACTGTGACATCATATTCGGGAAATTCTTCTCTTCCTGCTTCGGATGCGGAATATACGGATGCGCCAGCTTCGCTTGTTACTGAAACAATGACATTGGGGGGAACGATACTTTTAAAGAATGCACGAGTTTCTCTTGATGCGGTACCATTTCCGATTGCAACTGCATCGATTTTATATTTTTCGATCAGGTTTTTTACAACTTTTGTAGATTCTTCTATTTTCTCAAGGGGTTTGGTGGGATAGATGGCAGTATTGTCTAATAATTTACCGGTTTCATCGAGAACGACTAGTTTACAACCTGTTCGATAACCGGGATCGACACCAAGGACACGGAGGTTTCCGGCAGAAGGGGCGAGTAAGAGATTTTCGACATTTGAAGCAAAAACGATTATGGCTTCTTCATCGGCCCGTTTTTTTAATTCTGCCTGGATATCCTGTTCGATGGAAGGAAGTAATAAACGGTTTAATGCATCGGTTAGAACGGTATTGAGATACATAAAACGGGGATGATTATCGATAAAGAGTAAGGGACGAAACTTTACCTGTAATGCTTCTGAATCGGTTTCGATCCCGATTTTTAGAACTTTTTCGGCTTCACCGCGACGAATTGCGAGAATCCGGTGAGAAGGCATTGCTTTTAAGGGTTCGGAATAGTCGTAATATTGCTCAAATTTGGTTCTTTCTTCTTTAAATTCTTTAGTAACGGAGACGATTACTTTTCCTTTTTCTGCGATCTCATGTCTGATATTTTTCCTGAGTTCTGCATTTTCGGAGTACAACTCGGCGATAATGTGTCCGGCACCTTCAAGGGCTTCTTCAATTGAATTGACCTGTTTTTCTTCGGATAAATAAGGTTGTGCGAGAACTTCGGGAGTATCGGTTATCGTTTCATCCAACAATAATAGAGCAAGGGGTTCGAGTCCTTTTTCTTTTGCAATTGTGGCTTTGGTTCTGCGTTTGGGTTTATATGGTAAATAGATATCTTCCAATTCGGTTTTGGAATAGGTATCTTCAATTTTTTTTCTCAATTCATCTGTCAATTTGCCTTGACTTTCAATGGTTTTTAATACAGTTTCTTTTCGTTCGATTAATTCTTTTAAATACTCATAGGAATCTTTAACATTATTTACGCCAAGTTCATCGAGATTATCTGTTTTCTCTTTTCTATAGCGGGAAATAAAGGGAACAGTCATTCCCTCCATGAGCATCTGGATTACATTAACTGCCTGGAATAATTTTACATTGCATGTTTGTGCTACATAGGACAGGTCCTTTTCATTTAGCATTTGGGTTTTCCTCCGTTAGTCATAAGTGAGAGATTTTATCATATTTGGAGGAAAGACGGAAGAGAAAAAATTAATCGATTAGTCCAAGTTCTTTGATAACATCAACAAGCTTGGATTTTTTAATGGGTTTAGTTACATACCCTTCGCAACCGGCAGAATAGGCATTGAGCATATTACGTCTATCATCGAGTGCACTGGTAATAATGACTTTAACACAGTCATCGCCATAAATTCCTTTTTGATCTTCGATACGACGTATGCGTTTGAGTGCTTCGTGTCCATCCATGATTGGCATCATGAGATCGAGACAAATCAAATCATAAGCAAATTCTTCACCTAAAGAGTGTTCGTATGCATCTACGGCTTCCTGTCCATTAGAGGCTATATCGCATTCTCCATAATTTGAAAGTATTCTTTGTAAATAACGTCTCCCGTAAAAATCATCATCGACGATGAGTATACCCAATGAATGTGCAGTATTGGGGTTTATAATTTGTTTCATACTTCTAACTCCTAAAATTTTCTTTCATAATAACGCTTTTCTATGATAATATTATACTATAAAAGGGAATTTGGGTCAAATATTTAGAGCTGAATGGATTGAGTTAAAGATTTTATTTTGTAAAGCTATCAATATATTTAATAAATTAAATTTGTGAATGA